>CAZOTX010000117.1:0-5251 GCA_964582835.1 uncultured Pseudomonadota bacterium
AATTGAATCCGTAATAACTCACGTCTAACAGGTAAATAATCTGGAAACCGAACTAACATTTCTTCTGCCAGTGTTTGAGCATAATAATAACTTCCCTGAAGCGAATAAGCCTGAACCCTCATCAATAGCGCTCCTTTATTTTGCGGCTCCAGTTTCAGCAAAGTTTCAAGTGTACGTAAAGAACCTTCAAATTCCCTTTGACGTAAATAAATCCGGGCCAAATTGTAAAGTGCTTCCACATAATAGCGATCTATCTGCAGTGCTTGCTCCAAGGACGATATGGCGCGACCGTCATCGTTAATTTTCTCAAAAGTTGATGCTAATTTAAGATAAGAGGAAACTCTTTCCGGAGAGATTCTTACAGCAGTCGTAAACTCTGTAACTGCATCTCCGTAACGTTCTAGTACAAATGCTAAACTTCCAAGCAATTCATAATAGGCTGGATTTAGTGGATCATAACGTGTGGCTCTCCGAGCATGATTTTCTGCAGAGTCATATTTTTTTATAAAGAAATATGATCTAGCTAAATTGAAATGTGCAGCCGCATTTTCTTCATCATTCTTAACAAGAATCTTCTGCTTATCAATATAAACATTTACATTTTCTTCAGTTAATAGATATTCTTGAATGTTTTTTGTGTTTTCTGAACATCCAGGAATAAATAGAAGACTCAGCAGAAAAAATATTAAGTGATTAATCAGTTTCACAGGTCAATCAGAAAGAGGGACAAATGACTCTTGACCAAAGTTTTGTCCAAGAATCATAGTTTCTGGTGATTGGAATTTGACTGTCTTGGATGCTACACTTTCATTACCAAAACGGTCTACCAGCCGAAGATTATATAACCAAGTATCTCTTTTTTGAACATGCAAATCAACATAAAACGAGAGCTTATTGGGCGAAATAACAGGATGTGTATCCACCATTTGAGGGTATCTTGATGGAGGAATCAAAACTTTGAGTCTATCCAGATAGTAATTATTTTTATTAGTTTTAATATTTATTGGAGTCTCTGGCCATGCTTCCCCACTACGAGTTCGGTAAAGATTAACCTGAAAAGACTCCTGTTCTTCAAAAAAATCGCCTTTTCCCAAAAAACGTTTCAACCCACCATAGGATAAATTTGGCCATGACAGTTTCAAAACAAATGTCCTAGCTTTTATTTTCTCTTGATTCATTTGTTGAATAGTCTCAGAATTTTTAGCTATATCTAGTTTTTGTTCTACTAATTTCTCGGACTCATCATCGACAACAGTAATGTTTTTCAAAACCACTGTTCCAAAAACAAATCTAATAATCTTTTTTTCATCCTCAATTTGTACAATTTGCAAGTTAGGAGTAGGTACATCTGGGAATTTATTGTTTTGTCTCAATACCATAGATTCAACTGGTGACAAAATTTCGTCTTCAGGCCCATAGTGACTTACCTGATATTCATGTATTTTTAAATCTCTTTTAGGAAGTTCTAAATAATAGTAAAATTTATCACCATGACGAATAAATGAATCGCTTGAATATAAAATGCGTAAATCTGGCAATTCCTCAATTTCACAATCCTGACACCCAAGTATTCTTTTATGTTCCTGAACCAGAAAATAATCTTGCTTATCAAAATCATTAGATAATTTCATTAATGCATTCTTTCTTTCCGTTTCACTGATTGTCATGGACAGGCGAATCCGTTGACCTCTTTGTTGGACTTTAAAGTTTTTGAATGTTGGTTTGGGAATTTCTTCCGGAAGATTCTTAGGTGCGGTCCTTAAACCACATGAGATCAGACATCCAAAGCAAAACAAAAAGAAGGGAAAATAAATTTTACGAAAAAAAATAAACAGATAGTGCATCGATTAATAGCCATTTTCCAAATCAACTTTGTTTAGCAGTAGACGTCCGGAAACTGCCCGTCTATAATTCTCAAGTATTTGCGGTGCAACTGACTCAGCAGGCGTAGCACTTGAATTATGAGGTGTGATTAAAATTTTCTTGTGCTTGCGAAAAGGATGCTCTTTTGGAAGAGGTTCTGTCCGGAACACATCCAAACAAGCTCCAGAAAGTTGACCCTCATCCAATAATGCAATTAGGTCTTCCTCTACAAGCGTTTGTCCTCTACCTACATTAATCAGAAAAGCACCATGTTTAAGTTTAGATAAAGTTTCTCTATTTAATAAATCCTGAGTTTCAGATGTATGTGGAAGCAAATTAATAAGATAATCCGTTTGTTTTAACATAGTAGAAAAACCTTTTTCACCTGAAAAAGACTCCACTTCTTCAACCATTTTTATTTTTCTACTCCAGCCGCTAACTTTAAAATCCATGAGTAAAAAAGTTTTTGCTGCAGCCTGGCCAAGGAATCCCAAACCTAAAATTCCTATGTGATTTCCCGAATGTCTTACAGTGGTACCCCATTCGCTGAATTCTGGATTTTTTGCATATTTAAGTAACTGACGCCGCTGAAGTAGTACTATTGTCAATAAATACTCACTCATCCACTCAGCCATCGTGATATCCTTCAAACGTACTAGAGGTACTCCTTCAGGGAGTTTCTTATCTTCGAACAACACATCAGCACCATGTCCATATGATGAAACAGCTTTCAAATTTAGGTAATTTCTTAAAAGACCTTCGGGATGTTTCCAAACTACAGCAAATTCAACTTCATCTGGATTATGCACATTCTCAGGAGCAATTACGATTTTCAACTCTGAATCAAGTGACTTTAGTGCAGAGCACAAAGATTGAGGTTGCATTGAGTCTGGAATACAAATTAACAAAGACATTCTAGTTTTTAGTTAAATTTATAATTTAAAAAATTTTGAGACATCTTTTTTAAACAATTACCGATTTTATTTTATACTTTAATACTTAATCTTGTTCCTAATAGTAGTTGATTTTGAAAATTTTTTAGTCCCCAACTAAAGAAAAATTTTGCAGTTTCAGGAGGGGGGAATTGTTCCATAGTTTAGATTTAATCATTAAAAATTTTTGTCATACAATCAGCAACAATTACCATTCTCAGAAAGAAATAAATTTTGATACATACATAAGATAACTAAGCAATCCTCCCAAATCAACAGTTTCACAGTTTGGAATTAACTCTATCAAATTACTAAGAAAATGTTGGCAAATATCATCATTATCACGACTTTAAAAAACATTTTTTCCTGAAGACGATTATTTGTCAACAATCGACAGTTTTTTCTTTTTCCCGAGCAAGCTAATTATTAACTCAATCTCTGATATTCCTTTAGCATAACAGAATCAACAAAAATTCTGCGATCAAATTAATCCTTCTCTCCTTAATTCATAATTCAGAAAAACATATTAGTTTTCCAAGAAAATCTCCCATCTTGTTTTCAAAGTAACTTACACCATAAAAAATACTTGATAAGTCAGACAACTAAATTTAAATTAAGTTAATCAGCATCTCAAAGACAAAGTGTCTTGTCAAGAATGACTTGATCCTGTTAATAAAAGGAGCCTTTTTTACATCGTTAATATAAAATCAAAACATTTTAGAATATTCTTAGCAGTAATTACCATGTCCTCATCAAATGATCTAATCAAAGACGAACTCCTTCAAATCAAAATTGCAATAGAGTTAGATCAGGGAAAAAGTCCAACTGAGGTATCCAAAAAATTTGGAGTCAAGCTATTTTTAGTTAAAGCTATAGCAAAAAAAACTTGTGCTGATCAACCACATACAAAAATCTTTAAGAAAAGACGTTTTTCAGAAACGGAACGGGAAGTACTAGTTGAAAGAATTTTAGCAGGTGAAAATTTAGAAGAACTCGTGGCAGAAGTTGGTATTAGTGAAAGTACACTGCGCCGCTGGTGTAAAATGCGCGGAGTGATACCTCCCAGAACCCTTGAACAAATTAGTCTTGGTGAACAGCAAGAAATAAGAGAGTTGCTGGAAGAACAAGTTTGTGAAAATGTTGCTCTAGCTTATAACATTAGCCGTGATACTATTCAGGAGCTACAAGAACCTGCATACAGACAACTCAATACAGAAACTCTAAGTTATTTGTTTGAGTTGATTAGAGAACAGCCCGGTTCATCTTCAAAAAAACTTTGTGGAATTGCGAAAGAAGCGGGTCTGTATATTTCTGAATATTCTGTGAGTTCTTATAGAAAACGGCTTAAATCGTTGAACATTATTTAGGAACCAAGCTGTTTTTGCTGGCTATCCATACTCCTCAAGAGAGAAGCAATTTCGTTAAGTTCACGAATTTGAGGCAAATCTGTTTTACCTGTAACTGCAGAAGGCTGGTAAATTGGTAATGTGGAGTTGTTACCATAGAACTTTCCATCATCATGTATGAAATTCTCAGTTCCAGCTATCTCTTTTGTCTCAGAAGTTTTGACAATCTTGATAACCGCTTCGCTACGTAATCCTTTCAGCATGGTAATAACATTGGAAATATCCATACGCTTATACTCATCTACTTCAAGGTGAACTCCTTTTTCAGTACCCATTTCTCAGTTTTACAATTGTTGTGACAAGAACTGACCTACTATCCTATGTACTCGCAAAGTTCATACCACAACACTAACCAACTTTTTTCCCATTACTTTCTATTAAAGAAAGTTAAGCTTTGACGGATTCATTTTTTCAGCAATTATAATTAAGTTTTGATTACAAAAAAATCTGACCCTATCTTTGTTACACTTTGCAAAAATCAAGGAAGGCAGCTTTGCGGACATGCATAATGATCTTTAAATTTGGCAATTGATGGAATCAATTCACCGTAAGATTTACCAGTTTTATGGTCTCTTCCTGACATTCTTAGAATCAACTTCCGCTGTTTTGAAGGCAAAAAATAACTACTTACAAAATTCTGTATGTCTTTTGGTGTTAGTTCTTCCAAGGCTTTAATGAGCCTACTGTTTTCATCAAATTCTTCATTTCCCTCAAAGGCAATCTCAAAAAGCCGGCCAGCTTCACCTGTTAAAGATGTACTTTTTTGTAAAATACTGTGTAGAACAGATTTTTTAATTTTGTTAAGTTCGTAATCAGTGATTTTGTTTAATGAACTGTAGAAATTTTCAAGGAAAACCTCAATCCTTTTCTCCAAAGTTTCAGTATTGTATTCTCCAGACTGTATGATAAAGATCAATCCCAATGTTTTTTTAAGAACGGTCATTCCTGAATTGACTATGTAACCCAACTGCTGACTGGTACGTAACTCATTATAGAACTGCGGCTGCATTAAATTATCAATTACCATTAATGTCGCCTGTAGTTTTGGAC
>CAZOTX010000118.1:0-5249 GCA_964582835.1 uncultured Pseudomonadota bacterium
TCATTCCTGAAGAAAGAGCAGCAGTAAATAAGACTTTTGGAATATCTTTAATTTTTAAAGTTCTAAGAACAATTACGCTTATTAAAATTGCATAACCTGCAGCAATTGCCGCTGCTTCCGTTGGTGTGAATATACCTGCTAAAATTCCTCCTAAAATAATTACAGGAGTCAGTAGTGGAAGAATTGCACCTTTGAAAGAAATAGCGACTTCGTTTAATGAGGCTCTTTCACTTGCAACCGGGTAGTTTCTTTTTTTTGATAAGTAAACTGTCATACCCATTAAACTAAATCCAACAAGAAGTCCTGGTACTAAACCTGCTGCGAATAAAGCCGCAACAGATACGTTCATAACAAATGCATATATTATCATAATACCGCTTGGAGGAATTATGGGGCCTATTACAGAGGAGGCCGCAGTCACAGCTGCTGAAAATCTTTTTGTGTAACCATTTTTCTCCATTGCAGGAATCAACATGGACCCTATTGCTGAAGTGTCTGCGACGGCAGAACCACTTAAACCAGCAAAAAGTATACTTGATAAAATATTAACATGTGCAAGTCCCCCGCGAAGATGACCAATCAGGGCTTGAGAAAGTCTTACTAATCGAGTTGTTATACCACCGCGATTCATCACCTCACCAGCCAAAATAAAGTAAGGTATAGCCATTAATGGAAAACTATCTATACCGTTATACATCCTCATTAATAACATAGGGAACATAGAATGTTGTCCGTCTAAAAACAAACTCAAACCTGGGGCAATCATTAAAGCAAATGCGATTGGTAAGCCGATAATCATTAAAATCAATAATAACCAAAAAAAGGCAAATGACATATTAATTTTCCTATTTAAGATTAATTAAATAATTTTTTCAACCTAGTAAGTATCAACTCTATTGATACCAAAAACATAAATGTAAAACTTATTGGAAGTATTAAATATATATATCCTATTTGAAGGTCAAATGAATAGGCTCTCGCCATCATTCCTGATTTTACAAAATTTAGTGATAGATAAAAAAAATTAATAATAAAAGTTAAAATCAATAAATGAATAAAAATCTCTAAAAAAATTAATAATTTACCTTTTAACTTTACTAATAATATCTCTAATGACACATTAGATCCTAATCTATATGAAACAGGTAGAACAATGAAGGTCATCCACAGCATCATACATCTGGCAACTTCTTCAGACCAGTAAGGTGTATCATTAAGAATATATCTAAAATATACCATGTAGAGAATAACCAAAGTCATTAAGCCAATTAATATACTTGCTAGAATTGTAGAAAATTTTTGTAAAATATCATTAATTAATTTTAATAAATTTTCAAAATAATATAATATTTTCATTTCTTTTTTAATTGAATTAATTTAATCGAATTTTGATATATATTATTTACATCCATCTTGTATTTTTTTAATAAATATTCTGTAGATGCCCCTTCAGCGAATGTATCTTTGAGTCCGATTTTATTTAATAAAATATTTACATCGTTTTCAACCAAAAAACCATTAATTGCATCTCCTAATCCTCCAATTATTGAATGATTTTCAGCAGTAATTGCACAACCACACTCCTTTGCAATATCTAATATAGTCTGATCATTCAATGGTTTTAAAGTGCTTACATTTATAATCGCCGCATGTATCCCTTCCGTTTTAAGCTTATAAGCTGCTTCAGTAGCTTTGTTTACCATCAATCCACTTGCAAAGATAGCAATATCTTTACCTGGCTTTAAAATATCAACCTTTCCTATCGTCAGTGATTTAAATGCGTCTTCATTTACTCTACTGCTAGCCCTATTCAAACGCATATAAACCGGTCCATTATAATCATAAATTGCTTTTACCGCTGAACTCACTTGTTCAGGTCCAGATGGTTCGATTACGCACATATTTGGCAACGCTCTCATTAATGCTATATCATCAATGGCTTGATGTGATACTCCTAGCAATGTAGTAACCCCAGGAAGAAAACCAATCAGTTTTACATTTGTTTTTGGATATGCGACCTGCATGGCTACTTGATCATAAGCTCTCCTTGTAATGAAAACACAAAAAGAGTGAACAAAGGGTATGTCTCCCATTCGTGCCATACCTGATGATAGACCGATCATATTTGCTTCAGCGATTCCTGTCATATGAAACCGGTCGGGAAATTCATCTCTAAAAATATCAGTTTCAGTAGGTGGTGCAACGTCTGCACATAATGCTACTATATTGCTATCCAACCTAGCGATGTCACAAAGTGCTTCCCCATAATATTTTGGAATAACTTGATTTTCTGAAGAGTTTGTAAAATCTCCAAGATGTAATTTTGAATCTTTCATGATATTAATTTAATGCTTTTAAAGCTTTTATAGCAATATTTTCAGGAAAAACAAGATTGTGACTTAATTGACCTTCCAAAAAAGGAACACCTTTACCAACTAAGGTTTTTGCTAAAATTACAGATGGCTTAAATTTAGATTCAACTGCTTTATTGAATGAAGATAAAAGATCAACAACATCATTACCATTACAAGTTATTGTGTTCCATCCAAAGGAATTAAACTTATCTTTTAGAGGCTCTAAACTTATGACTTTATTTATATCTCCCTCAACTTGCATATCATTGCAGTCTACAATTAAACACAAATTTGATAATTTCCAAAAAGATGCTGACATAATGGCTTCCCATGTCTGGCCTTCTTGAAGTTCACCATCCCCTAAAATTACATAGAATCTAGATCCTATTCTCTTTCTAATTGCTGTAAGTGCCATTCCTTGTGCTACCGATAGACCCTGTCCAAGTGATCCACAAGTAGCTTCTACGTATTTCCCAAGTCTTTCAGAAACATTTATCTCTAATGGTGAACCATCAACGCAATAGTTTATTAATTCTTTTTTAGAAATTAGACCTTTTTCTGCCAAGCTTGCATGAAATAATGCTGAATTATGAGCAGTTGATAAAAAGAATCTGTCACGCTTTATTTCTTCATTATCTTTAAAATCTAATTTAAGAATATCAAAAAAAAGAACTGAAAAAATATCACTAGCTCCCAATCCTTGCTGAACATAACCCTGTCCTTTTCGTCCTACCATTTCAATTACATGTTTTCTTAGAATTTTTGCTTTATTTTTCAATAAATCTACTTTTTTATTATCCATACCTATGTTGTTTTATTAATTTTTGAATAGAAGGTATTAAACCTCCCACTATTATTATTATTATAGCTATTGAATCATATTCATTTATAGCCTCATTTAGTAAAAAGAAAGAAAATATTGCTCCTAGCGGAGGAATAAATACTGAATAAAATGAAACCCATGCAACTGGAATTTTAGATAATGCAAAATTATATAATATAAAATTAATTGACGTTGCAAAGATTACTAAATAAATAAATTCTGGGATAAAAAACAATTCTTTTAATTTTAATAGACTATTAGTTTCTAAGCCAAAAAATGTTATGTTTATTATTAATATAACTGATGAAGTTATAGTTGCACCAAAAATTTGTCCAAGTGCCATATCTAAGGGTTTTAAATGTATTTTGTTAAATCTCCTTCCAATGATATGACCTATTATTGAACAACCAACTCCACATAAAGCCAAAATATTTCCTATTAAATCAGATGACCCTTGTGATGTTCTCATGTAAATTAAAATGTATGTTCCTAAAATAGCTACCACCAGACCAACATATAAAATAGGTGAAGTCTTTTCAGATAATACAATCCTGCCAAAAAAAGGTGTTAGCAGTGGAAGTAAACTCCAAAAAACAATCATGCTAACTGCATCCGTTTTAGTAGAAGCATACATAAAAAAACTAAAAGCGAGGCCTGGAGCTATCAAACCGAAAATTACTCCAGAGATAAAACTTTTTAAATTAACTTTTAATTTGAAAATAAAAAAGATTAGTAAAACTAGAATCGTACCAATTAGCATCTGTGTTGGCACTACTACAAAAGGTGAGAATTCTTTTGTTAGGATCTTTGTTACTACTATCGCACCTGTCCACAGTATGATCGAAGTAATTTGTGAAAGATGGGCGAGGAATGAAGAAGTTATTAACAAGATTCTATTATAAAATTAACTATTTATTATTCCCCCATCTACATTTATTATTTGTCCATTAATATAGCTAGAGTAATATGAAAGTAGGAATAATATCACATTTGCAACTTCTTCCGGTTCACCAAATCTTTTTTGAGGTATCTGTTGAATTAAGTCATCTCCTCTTTCTTTTATAATATCCTTCGGCATCTTTGTGTTTATTATTCCTGGTGCAAGGCCGTTTACAAGTATCTTAGGTGCTAATTTTCTTGAATATGCCCTCACAAGCCCTGTAATTCCTCCCTTAGAAGCTGTGTATGGTATATGATCAAATGCTCCTCTTCTATATGCTAGTGATGATATTAGGATGATTCTTCCTATTTCATTTTTATTGAATTTTGGTAATAAGGCTTCTATAAGTTTGTATCCATTAGTTAAATTATTTTGAATGGCTCTTTCCCAAATGATATTTTTTTCAGTTTGATTTTTATCTGATTCTAATATTCCGGCTAGGTGTATAAAACCGTTTATAGGTTTATCTAATAATGTTAAAAGATCTTTATAGTTATTTTCATTTTCAAAACTAGAATTTAAGTAAGAAATATTTTTATAATTATTTTTTTCCTTAAGTTTTTCTAGAGATTCTTCGTCAGAATCAATTAAAACAAGATTAACACTTGATTCTACTAAAATTTTTACTAGTTCTGTTCCTATCCCCCCTGAAGCTCCTGTTATTACATAATTATTACCAACTAAATTAATTTTCATTTTCAAAATCAAAAATTTAACCTGGGATTTTATAAAATCCCAGGTTAATACGGTTGTATATTAATTATAAGTTGGCACTGGCAGCGTCTATTTTTGCTTCACAGACTTTAGTTTCAGCTAAAACTTTATCTAACCATTCTCGGCCATATTGATCTTCATACCACTTGTACATTCCTTTAGTAGAATCAACAAACATTTGTTTCTGTTCAGGTGTTGGTTTGTAAATTGTTCCTCCTGCTTTTTTGAATTCTTCATATGCAGCAATGGCACCAGATTTTGGACTTTGCCTTGTTTCCCACATCATGTGGTAGAATCCATCATTTACAATGACCTTCTCTGAATGTGATAAGCTTTTCCAAAAGTCATTATTTAACCACCAGAATGCTGCCATATATGCGTGACCATCTAATGTCGCATATCGTAAATGTTCATGAAA
>CAZOTX010000119.1:0-5248 GCA_964582835.1 uncultured Pseudomonadota bacterium
TCCTGTGCCTAATGAGTGGAGTTTCTTCCATTACAGAAATTTCTTTTTTATTAACTTTTTCTGAAGAAAAAATATCTTTATCAAATTCGGCATCTTTTCGATCACCACCATATTTCGAATCACGTTCGTTAATGTCAACGTTCAGTGCTAAATCCTGGTAAGAAAATTCCTGATCCAAAAATCTACTTCGTAGGGAATCAAATCCTGATTCAACTATTTGTTTTGCAAACATGTTGTCAACGCGCATATCAATCGAGAGATTACCTCCGGATTGTCTGATTTTAAGTGAAATTTGGCCCAATTCTTCGGGATGTAATCTAAGTGTCATTTCTTCAATACCATTACCACTTAATATTCTGACACGACTTACAACTTGTTCCATGTTAAATGGAAGGTCAACATTGCGTAGGGTTTCGCTAGTAGAGTTAGTAACATCGGTTCCTCTTAAAATTGATGTGCCGGATGTATCTGATACAGGATTAATTCCTAGAGATGGCACTGAATCTACGGTAGATTTTGCGTTACTGTGAATTTGAGTTTCTTTAGATGAAATTGAACTGAACGGATTCAGTGGTTGCTTGGATGATTTTTCAAAAAGATCTTTCGTGTTCTCAACACCATTCAACTGATTCAACGGCTGTTTGGATGAATTTTCAGTAACATTTTTTGAGTTTTCTAAATCATTCATTTGAAAGGCTACGGGAGTTTTTCCCTTAACACGACTTTCAAGTATTTCAGCAGGTTTTGCTTGAAAATCTTCTTTTTTGTTAATGTTGTATACAACTTTCAAACTTTCTGCGGATTTTAGTTTTTCTGCGGGCAATATGGACACCTTTTCATCACTTTTTCTCAAATTCTCAACATCAATAATTTTTAAGTCTGAAGTGGCTTTTTCTTGTACTCTGCTTTCGAGAAGCTCATTAGGCTTTCCTTGAAATTCTTCGCTCGTTCTTATACCATCTGCAATTCTCAAATTTTGCACTGCGTGTATCTTTTCTGCGGGTATTGTGGACACCTTTTCATCACTTTTTCTCAAATTCTCAACATTAATCATTTTTAATTCTGCGGAGTCTTTAACTTTTCCTTCATCTTTCAGTAGTTCTGGAGACTTCGCTTGAAAAGCTTCACTAGTTTTAATGCCTTCTACAACTTTCAGACTCTCTGCTGCTTTTATTTTTTCTGTTGGTATTGTGGACACCTTTTCAGAATTTTCATTCAAATTCTTTACATCAATCACTTGGAGGCCAGCTTTAGTTTTAGAATCCACTTTAACTTCAAACTCTTCTGTTTCGAAATTGCCAGTATTAGTTAAGCTGTTCTCTGCTATAGTCTCTTCTGCAACTTGTGGGTTATTTCCCTTGCTTATCTTTTCTGAATCCGCTACTTCTGCATCACCCCATACTTTTGCAGCAGTGACAACTTCTACTTTGGGAACTACTCCTTTAGCAGGAACCACTTCTGTAGTAGGAACCACTTCTGTAGTAGGAACCACTTCTGCTAAATGTGCTACTTTTGTATCACCCTTTACTTCTGCAGGTAGATTTTTTAACAGAGATTCTGCTACTGGCTTAGCATCCTCTCGCTCATTTCCCTTTAATTCTTGAGGTAAAACAGTTTGTATTTCATTTTGAACAAGTCCATTCCTATTTCCCTGAACTGGTTTGAGATCTTGTTCCCCCGAATGAATTTCTTTGATTGGAACTGTCTGGCTGGTATTTGTCTGCAGGACAGTCTGTATATCATCGTCTGAAACTTTTTCTGGAGGATTTACTTGATGGAATACTGTTTGCCGCATTGAAAATTCAGAATTGTCTTCCAATTGACCAGCCAGATCTCTATTATTCTGCAAGACAGTCTTTGAATCTATTATTGAAAATTCAGAGCCTTCTTCTTGAGGTTTTTCCTGATGAAATACTGTTTGCAGTAACGATTCCTGATCCTCCAAATCGGATTCTTGCAATATCGACTGCAGCCCTGTTTCTGCAATACCTTGAACAGGTAAATTTTGATAAATGTTTCCCTCTGGGGAAACTCTTGGGTCAAGCACCTCAATCAATTCTTGTGTTATTTGTTCTGATTTTCTCAATACTTGTGCTGGAACACTTCGAGATTCTTCGATTAAAAGAGTGTCATCAGAAACTATCGTAGGAAAATTTAGTAATTCTTCAGTACCGAAATTCCTCACGACAATTTCTGGATCTGTTTGATCTTGAGTTGATTTGATTGAGTATAGTGAAGCAGTAAAATTTTCTCCATCTAAGGGTTCCTCAAGCTGACTTTCGTCAAGGGGTTCTTCTGCAATGATCTCTTCCAAAGTATCATCGAAGATCTTTTCATCCCCTATTTCCCCAGAATCCACACCCATTTCATCTGTAACAATTATCTCATCAGGATTTGTGAGAGGTGTTTTTTGTCCAATTGCTTCCATCATCACTAGCTCATTTTTTTCTTGTCATTTCTTCAATAATACCGGCAGATTCTTCTGCGACCATATTGGAAAGTACTAATGAAGCTTGTTTTTCTTTCATATTGTTAAGGATGCTTACAGCAATAGTGCGATCAAGTCTTGTGAGTGATTGAGCAGCAATTGCAGCATCCATATTTGAGTATAAAGCAACAGCTTTTAGCAGCTGCGAACCATCTTGGTTTTTCTTTTTATTGATATCCTTTTCAATCTCCTGCTGAAGTTTCTCCAACTGGCTAACTTGTCGTTGAATATCTTCCTGCAGTGTTTTGAGCTGCCCTTCTCTCCTGTCCAACTCCAGTGCTCTCAAACGGAGCTGACTTTGCTGTTCTGCAAGTTGGGTAAGAATTTTTTTCTCAGTCTCAGTAAATTTGTGAGGTTTCTTAGTCTTTTTACCTGCATCTTGTTCTGATACACAAAATTCAAGCCCGTAGTCTGAACACATTGCTCCAAAGGCTTGTTTAATTTCTTCAATGGTTGTTGGTATGCTATAAGCGGGCCTTGCCATTAAGGCAAACACGAATAATAAATATAAGAATTTGAAATTATTAATAAAAATTAATGATTTTATCATTGTATTCCGGATGTTGAGGAAAATTTTAAGAATAAAAATTTATTAAGATTAGGTAAAAATTATATTAATTATAGGAATACCGTCGAAAATTCTGGGCAATTTCATCCATCTCCAAACGTTGCAAACGTTCCTTTTCATCTTTAAATTTTTTAATTTCTTTTTCTTTGAGAATCTCAAGCACTCGTTTTTTTTGAGTTGCTACTGTCAGCTCATGTCTTTTCAGTTCTAAAATGTCCAGTTGCTCTGTCAGTTGATTTTGCGTTAATTCCAGTTGTCTTTCAATTCTTTGTTGAAACCTGTCTCCCATCAACAGTTGATTTATCGTAACACCGTGGGTTTTTGCTTCATCTAAATCTTTATCATGAAGTTTTAAAGCTTCCTCCATCATCTGTTGTCTTTCACGGTACTGCTGTTCAACCTTTACTTGTTCAGCAAGTGCTTTCTGATAAAGCTTTTCAAGTCGTTCTCGAACGTGTAAAGCTGTTTCTAGGCGGAAACGTGGCATGTTTAATTTTTGACTTAAGCTTTCAAATTTTTAGAGAGAATGCTTCCTATGTCCAAAAATAAATAATTTGAAGATGGCTATATGACAATTCTGCAAATTCTTTGAAACTTTTGTTAAATGAGTTTGTTGAGGTGCAATTTCCCTGCAAAAATTTTATAGGCAATTAGAATAGGGATATTTGTCAAGTAGTTTTGGACAGTGTTTGAAAATGATATAATGCAACTGCAGCGGCTGTGCTAACATTTAATGAGGGAATCTTTTGGTTCCCCGGAATACTTACAAGCCAATCACAGTGCTTACGGACGAGACGACGAATTCCACGTCCTTCGTTTCCGAGTACTAAAATCATCGGCCTGTCTTGTGGAGAAAAAGTAATTCTATTTGGCGAATCTCCTTCAAGCCCAGTTACCCAGAAACCTTTAGATTTTTGTTCATTTAGAAATCTGGCAAGGTTTGTAACCGAGATAATTGGAAACCACTCTGAAACTCCTGCAGATGCTTTGGATACAACCGGGGTTAATCCAGAAGAGTGATCTTGTGGAACTACTACAGCATTGACCTCAAAAAACCCACAAGTCCGAATAATTGCTCCCAGATTATGTGGATCTTCTATTTGATCAAGGACAACAAGTAAAGGATCTTTCCCTTCGGTCAATTGCGGAAGATCATGCATAGTAGAAAATGGCAAATAGCTACATCGTAATACAACGCCCTGATGAACGGCGTCATCACTAATTTTTGCCAATTTAGAAACAGAAACTTCGCTCACTTGGAGACTTAATTTTTCTGCAAGTCTCCTGATATTAGTATGGAGTTCTGATGAATTTGCATCCTTTTTTAGATAAAGTTCATACAGATGACGTTTCCTGTGTTGCAAAGCTCCCAACACAGGCTGGATACCATAAAGAAATTCTGTGCGCTCCATGAGTTTTACACCTTTTTCCCTATTCATCTTTTGTCAAACATTCTATTGCTATTTTAAGCTCTTCATATTCACGGGTTACTGTAAATTCCGGGTATTCTGTTATGATTTTTTTATTTGGTCTGAAAAAAATTCCATGATCTGCTTCGTTTAGCATACTGATGTCGTTGTAAGAGTCACCAACTGCAATAGTATGAAAATTAAGAGTTTTCAGCGCCTTTATGGCATGGCGTTTTTGATCCTTTTGACGCAGACAATAGTCAATAATTCGCAAATCTTTATCCAATTTCAATGAGTGACAGAATAACGTAGGATACTGAAGTTTGTGCATCAAAGGTTCTACAAATTCACGAAAAGTGTCAGAAAGAATTATCACTTCATATCTCTGCCTCAACCAAGATAAAAATGATAATGCACCATTAAAAGGTTCCATTTTTTTTACAACATTGTGTATGTCCAGCAGTGTAAGGTTATGCTGGTCACAAAGTTTTAAGCGGTAGCGCATTAGTTCATCATAATCAACAACATCACGGGTAGTCAGATTCAGGCCATTAATATCACAAAATCTCGCAAGACCCTGCCAAATTTCAGGAATTAAGACACCTTCAAAGTCAAGACATGCTACAGTCATATTTCCTGAACTCTGCATATATGATTAGATGAAAAAATGTTTTAGCAATAAAATATTGTTCATTTACGTTGAAAATTTTCTTCTACAGTAGTAATTTAAATACAACGTCCTCCATCAACTTCCAAACAAGTTCCTGTTACCATATCTGCTTC
>CAZOTX010000120.1:0-5238 GCA_964582835.1 uncultured Pseudomonadota bacterium
GTTATCTAAAACCTTTGATGGATCAAAATTTTCTGGAATATGCGTCCTATGTGATAAAGGATCGCGCAATCCCAGATATTATAGATGGTCTAAAACCGGTGCAACGTCGAATTTTGTACACAATGAAGGGGATGGATGATGGAAAATTTTGCAAGGTTGCAAATATTGTAGGTGACGCCATGAAACTGCATCCTCATGGAGACGCCTCCATTGGATCGGCCTTGGTTGTGATGGCCAACAAAGAATATTTTATTGAAAAGCAGGGAAATTTTGGAAATTTACTGACAGGTGATCCGGCCTCTGCTCCTAGATATATTGAAGCCAGGCTTACTCCACTGGCTAAGGAAGCCCTCTTCAATTCCGAGCTGACTGAATTTATTGACAGTTACGATGGGAGAAACAAGGAGCCGGTTGTGCTACCGTCAAAACTTCCGGTATCTTTACTGTTCGGTGCAGAAGGAATTGCAGTGGGTATGTCCACTCGAATTTTACCGCATAATTTCAATGAAATTATTGATGCTCAAATTGCTTTTCTACAAAACAAACCATTCAAGCTGATACCGGATTTTTTCAATGGGGGTCTACTGGATGCGGGACAATATGAAGACGGAATTGGTAAGGTACGTGTTCGTGCGCGTATAGAAATTACGGATGAAAAAATATTAACTGTACGGGAACTTCCGTTTGGGGTGACGACTGAATCTTTGATACAGTCTGTACAGGATGCAGTAAACAAGGGTAAATTCAAATTATCCTCAATAAATGATTTTACTGCGGAAAAAGTTGAAATTGAATTGAAAGCAACAAGAGGAATGTCTACAGAAAAACTTTTGAAACTTCTCTATGCCTTTACACAATGCGAAGTTTCTATTTCAGTCAATTTGTTGCTTATTCAAGAGAATCAGCCAGTTCAACTGACTGTCAATGAAGTACTGCAGTACAATACTTTAAGGCTGAAAGATTTGTTAAAAAAGGAATTGTTACTGTCTTTAGAAGATGCTAGACGAAAATGGCACCTAAGAAGGATGGAAATGTATTTCATAGGTGAAAAAATATATCAGAAACTTGAGGCTTGTGATTCTTACGAAGAGGCTCTTGTAGTAGTTGGAAAAGCACTACTTCAAATTGAGTCGGTCCTATACTTCCCTATAGTGCAAGATGATATTGAAAAATTACTGTCACTTCAGATAAAACGGATTTCACGATACGATCAAAAGGAAAGCCAGAAGGAACTTGATAAACTTAAAGTTTCAATAAGTTCTTTGAACAAAAAATTAAAAGATGTTACGAGCTACACAATTAATTATCTGGAAAAAATCAAAGATAAATATGGATTGGATTATCCAAGGCGTACAAAAATCAAAAGATTTGACGAAATACGTGTTCAGGATGTGGCTGAAAAACAAAAAGTAGGTTGGAACCGCAAAGAAGGTTTTCTCGGACTAAGTGTTAAGTCCGAATCATCTTCCTTTTATTGCTCTACCTATGACAAAATTGTTTTTATTCGCAAAGATGGTACCTATCAGGTTATTCGTGTTCCAGAAAAACAATTTATAGGCAAGGATGCTATCTTCGTGGGGAAATTAAATCCCAAGACTATCCACAATGTGGTTTATTGGGAAGGTGCAAGTCGGGTCTGTTATGCAAAACGATTTCGGGTGGAAAAGTTTATTCTTGATCGTGAATATAATTTATTCCCTAGTAAAAAGGGTGCAAAAATTTTACACTTAAGCCAAGGAGAAGGGATAGTACTTGAAATTTTCTTTGTACCCGTTCCAAGGATTAGAAAATCCAAAGACATTTATGCCCTTGATGATTTGGCAATTAAAGGAGTTCAAGCAAGAGGCAACAAGGTTTCTAGCAAATCAGTCCAGAGCGTGAAAGTTACTACGATCAAGCAAGAGCATTTGGAACATCAGTCTTTGCCGGAAGATACATAAAATTTATGAATTGCATATAATTTTAAAATGATTTAGTATCAAGACACTGAGATTTAGTATAGAAATTTGTATAGAAAAACAACATGTCAACGAAATGCCAGATTTGTGGTAAAACTCCTGCAAATGGAAATCGGGTTAGTCATGCAAATAATAGAACAAAGCGTCGCTGGATGCCGAATTTGCAGACTGTAAGAATCCGTCAGGCTAATGGAAATCGTAAAAAAACTCGAGTTTGTACTCAGTGTATTCGCAGCGGAAAAACGATTGCTGCTTAAATTGCCGACCGTTCAACCTGCCCACATGCCTTCAAATCGCAGGTTGTCTGCTTGCCCCTTAACCTCACCCTTTTCATGCTTTTAAAGAACTTTACCCAAATCTTCACTTTGGGGCCTCTGGGCACTTTTAGTGATGAAGCCACCAAAAAAATCCTCAAAGAAGGGGTCCGTGTAAACTATACTGGCACCTTTGCAGAAGCGCTTACAAAGGTGACAGAAAATTTAGGATCTGCAGCAGTGGTTCCAATTGAAAATTCTGTTGCGGGGACAGTTGGCCAGGTTCAGGATTCGCTGGTCAGCAATGACCTGATAATTCTTGGTGAGATCAACTTACTGATAGAATACTCTTTACTGGCAAATGCTGAACTTGATCAGATTGAGGTTTGTTTTGCCCATCCACAGGCGCTTGAACAAAGCAGTAGATTTATCACAAAAAACATGGGGAATGCGCAAAATCATTTCACCAGAAGCAATGTTGATTCCGGAATTCAGTTTCTGGAAGTAGTTGATTCAGAAAGTAAACCAGTAGCGGCGATCGTTCCTGCTACTTTTGCTCAAGAGTATTCAAAATGGAGTAAAGAATCAGCAATCCAGGATTATAAAAATAATACCACCCGTTTTCTGGTTGTCCGTTCCCGTCAGGCTGATGAGAAGTTTGACTATTTACGAAAAAAAACGTCACTATTAATTGAATTTCAAGAAGATCGTTCCGGTTTATTGTATCAACTTCTGAGTGTCTTTAATCTATTTAAGATCAACTTATGTCGTTTGGAATCTAGGCCTGCAAAGGACACTCCATGGGCCTACGTTTTTTATGTAGATTTCTACAATTGTGAAGACACGGAGGCATGTCTTGAGGTATTCAGATTTTCAAAATTTCGTTATAAAGTACTTGGTAGTTATGATTTGATCAAATGATTGGCATGCCAGATGCGTTACTAGAACAGAATAAATATTTTAAAAATTTTCATCTACACATTTTATAAACTCCAGAGTAGATTATTTTTGTTTTGAGAAAAATTTTTCAGAAAGCAGGATTATTTTTAGGTGTAAATATTGGTTGGTTGGTACTTTGTGGTATTGACAGAGGACCAAAACAGTCAAATTTTGTACTTAAGGATCTGCAAGCAAAAAACATGCTGCAGACCATGCCTCCACTCTCAGAAATTCCATTAAGTTTTTATCTCTTATTCTCTGCTTTTATTACTTCAATAGTCGGTGTTATTCTCCTTGTACGCTACCTACATAAAAAGAAAATTGAGGATGGGTTGGAACAAATAGAGGAAGATCGGGCTCAATTGTCAGTGGATTCTCAATTTGAAGCTAGGCAGGTAGAGATTGAAGACCGTGATTTTTTAAAGAAAATATGTAACACAAAGGATCCTGCTATATTGTTACCTGTCATAATGTCTGCGAAAGCATTTGAAAAGACGGTAGAAGACTATAAAAAATCCATTAAATTTTCTAAATCAGATTTGGAAAATATATTTTTATTACGAAAAAGTTTGCAGTTCACATTTAAGAACACAGAAGCTGAATTTATCCGAACACAAATGCTTGAACCAGGAACACATATGGAATGTGCGATTCGCCACAAAGGAAAAAATGTAGCTTTTACGACATCCATTCTTGACTCTACGGAGGAAAGTTTGCTGATAAAACCCCCAAGAGTGAATAAGCGTCCTGCCAATATGAAACAATTTTCTGAATTGTTCTGCAAGATCCGACGCGGGAAAGATGCAGATTATGAGTTCAAGTTAAAAATAATTGGTCAGTTGGCAAGAGATCTTAACGCTGTTGTTCTGAGCCATACAACCAAAATTAAAAAATTGCAGATTCGTATTTCGGAACGTTTGCCTATGAATTTGGAGATGGACTTTTTGTTGGTTACTGCAGAAAATTATGAAATGATGCAGGATTTTGATGTTGGAAATCTTAACCAACATGCTCTTTCAGGCATTATTAAAGATATGAGTGCAGGGGGGATCAAGGCCCAGATAGATGAGTTGCCGAGTCAAGGTATCAACAAGGGAGACGTATTTCTATTTCATCTTCCATATGCAAGTTTGCGTGGCAACCTAGCTGCAACCGTTCTAAATGTGGTATCAAGGGGAGGACGTAATGAAATTCACTTTGCTTTTCGAGATATTGATATGCTGACACATATGAAACTCAATCAATATTTGCATAGGATAAAATTAAATATGGAAGCCGCCTGATTATGAATTTTTTTTACTGAATTCACCTTTTATTTTTATGGTAAATTGCAAGTATTTTGGATTTTTAGGAAAATATGCTAACTTTGTGTTCTGGTGAATAAAACATTTTAGACTTATAGATTCTAAAGGCCATTTCTCTATATATGCTTTGAGAAGCAAACTTGGACACATTCCCATATTTTCAAACTCTTGGTATCCCGAGCTTCTCTGAAAAATCCAGAAAACATTTCAGTAAAAAACCTTCTCAAAACTCAAAAATTTTAATTAAAGGAAGTCTGTACTTTTACTGATTACAGGGCTTCAACTACGATGATATTTGACGAGGCCGTCTTGTGCCTCAATGCCCGGGCCTTTTGATATTCCTTTGAATCAAGCCATTCTTTGGCCTTTTCAATATTTGCAAATTCCAGAATTACAACACGGTCAGGCTCCCAGTTGCCTTCAAGTTTTTCTGATTTTCCCCCACGTGCCAGGTATTTTCCTCCAAAGGCCGCAATAGCCGGCGGTGCAAGTTTCTTGTAATCCTGATATTGTTCTTTATCATTTACAATAATATCTGCAATTACATATGCACTCATTTTTTCTCTCCTTGTAATTGGATATAATTAAAAAAACATGTCATGCCAACCCGGACTCAATCCGGAATTAGGAGTACACTAATTACATTTCTAAAACAGACAAATTAACATCCATTGAAATTAACCAATTTTAGCATAAATTAAAAGAGAACACACATGATAGATTTTTCAGACTAAATTGTTATTGACATCTCTGTTTAATGAGTGTAACGTTCTAATTTTGTTG
>CAZOTX010000121.1:0-5213 GCA_964582835.1 uncultured Pseudomonadota bacterium
TATCCGACTCTGTCTGTGATGATAAGGCCACAGCATATTCCCGATGTCCATCTTGGAATGTGTCATCTACTCCCGTTACTGTAACTGTTTGAGCACTATTCCAGTTACTCGGAGTGAAAGTCAAAGTTGATGGGTTGACTGTTCCTTCCAAAGTATTACTGCTAGTGACATCTACATCAATATCCTCTGAAGGAGAACTTTTCAGAGAAACAGTGAATGTTGAAGTTGATCCACCTTCTGCAGTGTGACCTGAAGGATCACTGATGTTTAAGAAGCTGCTGCTAGGTGCTGATGGAGAGCTAGGTGAAGCAGGCATTGGTGATTCATCCAGGGCTACATTGAATGTAGAAGTTGAACCACCTTCTGTGGTATGACCTGATGGATCGCTGATACTATAAAAATCACTGCTAGGTGCTGAAGATGATCCTGGAGTCGATTCAAATGGTGAGGCACTTAGCTTAACAGTGAATGTCGAGGTTGATCCACCTTCTGAGGTGTGACTTGAAGGATTGGATAGAGTATAAAAATCTCCACTCGATGCGGTCGTAGAGGCCGGAGTTGCTGGGACTGGAGACTCATCCAGGGCTACATTGAATGTTGAAGTTGCTCCACCTTCCGAGGTGTGACCCGAAGGATTACTGATGCTGTAGAAATCACTGCTGGGAGCAGCTGCATCTGAAAGAGTTGCAGTAAATGGTTTTTCCTTCAGGGCAACTTTGAATGTCGATGCAGTTCCATCTTCTGAGGTGTGACCTGAAATGTTGCTTATGGCATAGAAATCACTGCTCGGTACAGATGGAGCTGTCGCGGTTTTAGGGACACCTACAGACAATGTCCCTTCATTTGTAAGAGTACCTTCAAAATTAGCATTTCCGTTAATATCTAATGTGCCATCACTTTCGACTTCAACATTTCCTGTAATTGATCCACCAAAACCACTCCAAAACACTAAAGTCCCTTCTCCAACTAAATAGTCCAAGGACAGGTCTGTACCACATTGTGTATTTTGGACGCTGCCATCATGTTCACCATAAGTAGATTGTTGACCAAGATCTCCATCTTTTGTAGAAACACATTGGTTGGATGTTGCCTGCAGCATCGTAAGCAAAGCTCCGCCACCAAGCGCCAATAGCACAAGCAAATATTGAGGTTTAAGAATTTTTTTTATAAATTTCACTACGTTATACTAAATTATTTTTTTAAAAACTCTATAGTTTGTGTTGTTACAAACTGGTATCAGAATTTTGCAGTGGTCCAGTCCAATGCATCAATTCTGAAGAAAGATTGTCTCCAACAGAAAAATTATCGGAGCGCATAATGGTGTTATTTTCTACTTGTACAAAAAATACTGCTTGTGGATTCACTGCTTCTGTAGTGGAAGAATTAGAATCATTCTTAAAATTATATGGTCCGTAAGTAATGTTGTCAGTTATTCCCGGACCTGCCATGGAAATCTTAAAATTCTGAACATCAACTTCACCCAAATCTTCGACGTAAACAAGGTATGTACCGTCTCCAACTTTTTGACTGTCTGTTGCCCAAACCTGAACTTCTGTACCATTATCGCCAGAAAAGTCTTTCAACTGGATTGTTTCTCCTGTTCCAGAAAAAATTTTGTTGGCATCGTTGCTGTAGACCCAGTGACGATAGCCCCTAGAAGTATTATCAGAAGTATTATCAATACTTCCATTTGTAAGATGTTCGTTGTATGACCAATCTGGGAAATAGTAGGAATGGAGATCCAGGTCTTGTCCACTGACCCAGCTAAGTGAAAAACACATAGTGCTGTTGTCAACACAGGCATCATAATCAATCTCGCCAATTGTCTCAGTTCTGGATTCATCATTTACGCTAAGGGTAATTTGGAATCTATTTGTCCCGTGAACCAAAGGCATGTTTGAACCTGCAGAAAATTGATAGGTATAAGTAACATTGTCGTAGGCAACATTGTCTATTCTTTCTGATTCTAACCAAGTTGAAAGGGGGACCGGCGGAGTAACATCCACAATAGTACTCGATAACTCTCTCCTAACCTGCATGAGGGAAACGATCTGGGTTACGTTATCTTTTAGATCAAATGGCACATCCAGCACAAGGCTGCCACTTACTGTTGCATATGCAGATGTATCAACTTGATTAATAGTCATGTTATCAAAACTCAACCAGTCAATATCCACATAATTCGGCGTCAATTTTATATCAAGTGTCTCCGTGGGACTACTAACCAAAAATGTTTCGTTTGCTGGAATAAATCCTAGTAATTCAACATCATAAGTATATGAATTATATGCAATATCAGAAAATATAAGAGACTTACTGCTGTTGTCATCAGAAGTGATGCTAAATGATTGGTTATCTAAAAGCTTGCCGGAGGTAGAATTAAGATTGGCAATACCTGTTGCTCCTTCTAGCAATCCTGCACTACTTACGCTGCTAACCTTAAAAGTAACAGTTGAATAAGAAGTGGTCCAAAATTCTACTGAAATATTTTTAGTGTTAGTTTGTGAATCAACGGTAAAAATACCTGATTCTCCAAATCCTTCAGCTGCATTGGTTCCTGAACCCAACTCATTAATAGAAAATGTCTCACGGTAAAAATAGAGGCATAGTTTGACTTGTGTATCAAGTGGTATCACAAATTTCGCTTGTTTAGTGGTAATGTCTACCAGTGCTCGGTCATATTCAGAACCTGAAAACGCAGAAGAGGACTCACATTTAACTGCAGGCATCAGGACCGCCAAAATGGTTTCAGCGTCACTACTGGTCATACTTGGTGCCATTTTGGAGTTTGAATGTTTGGAAAAGGATTCTTTCTTATGTGACACATCGTCCAGACTAATTTTCAGTGAAGCATAACCACTGGTTTCGGTTTCAACATCAGCACAGGAAACCAAAAGTGCTAAAGATAACAATGTAAAAACAAGAATTTGTATGTTGAAAAAAAACTTCATTTTTTGTCTCTCAAGTTTCTTAACGACTAGTAAATGTCATGTTCAAGATCAGATTTCTGCTGGTCACAGTATCAATTGCATTTTCCGCTTTATCAACAATAGTCATCAATTCTTCTAGGCGGTCCAGTCGTTCAATTATTTCTCCATCCGCATCTGGTTCTTCCTCAAATTGTGGAGTTTTATCTTCATTTTTCAAACGGTCCTGTAAAGAACCAATTGGTTCAGACTGACCAAACTCAACTTCCTGGAAACTATCCGTACTATCCGCTTTAGCAATACTATCTCTTTCTTCAACTGAGACAGTCACAGGTACAGATGGACCAGAACCTTCACGCACATGGGATACTTCATTGGCCACAACCGAAATTTCATAATCAGGGACTTCTGGAGAAGCAAGGGTCACCTCTCCAGACAGTGCAAGCAAATTCGTTGAATCTCCGCTTGTGGCAACAACAAAATCTGTCCCACGAACACCTAATAGTGCTGAAACCGTTCTAACCTTAAAACGCTTTTTTTTAGTACGTGATTTGGTTCTAACCAGTTTTGTCAGTGTTCCTTTTAGTTTTCCACCCAACTTTGATGGGAGTGGTTTTTCCAGATCTTTTTTATTTTCGTTGTTTTGACTTTCTTCATTTATTCCTCCGGAAGATTCTGGAAGGGGCTTGATACTGAAGTTACTTTTTCCTGTCAATAGAGCAACACTGTTTTCTTGTTCCGAAAGGTCATCTAGTTTAAAAAAACTGTTAGAAAATAATTTCACAGTGTTATCTCTGTTTTTTAAATAAACTGACACCTGAGTATCTTTTCCAGTTTGTAAACGGTCATTTGGCAACAGTGAATAGGTTTCACCTGCTATTTGTAAAATCTTACTTTCTCCATTTCTAATTAACTTCACTATACCTGAATGCAACTCCAAAGAATCCTGTGCCCCTAATGCCATATCTTGTAAAAAAAACAATCCTACGCAAACGGTTACAAATAACATAACCATTTTAATTTTTGAGATAATGAATTGCATTTTTTTAAAATTTTTAAAGGTTTAAAAAAAATCTAAATAATTTTACCTACACTTACTGTTCTCAAGGCTTATACCAAAATATTTAATTTTGAAATTAATTATATAATATATTGTATTTATTAACTTAATTTTATTTTTTGATAGCTAAATAATTATGAATTTCAAGAAAAAAGATGTTTAATTATTAGGCTCTTATTTTTTTGTGATTATTTTTTAATCAATAAAATCTACTTCAAAACATCCAGATATACTGAACAGTTATTTGATTAGCCTTATAAGATCGTGTCTCATCATTGGAAGACTGTTTAATTTGCTTCAAATCTGCACCTGCTAAAGTCGAATTACTGAAAGAATATTTAAAATTTAAAGCCAGCTCATCTTTTTTGTCCTGCAAAATCAAGTTTGATCCCGGATCTACATTTTGGAATTGTTTGTCATTATTTTGAAAATTAAAACCAAAAACCCACGGATTCCATGAATATATTGTAGCTAAATCAATCATAGTTGACTGATAATCCATACTGGAATCTTGAAATTGTGTCGACAGTGCATCAATACGCCCATTAAATCTAAATTCCTCCCATCTCATTTTTGCTCCTAGAGAAGCCAGCGTCAATGACCCGTCCTCGGAATTTGTTTTTACCTTATTCTGGGTATCATACTGTATTTTCAGTGATCCAGAAAAAATTCTACCCCAGTGTTTTTTACTGTCAAGAAAGAAAAAAATAGACCGCAAATCTTCCCTAAATTCTCCTGCTTTAGAAGGATTAGAAGGAATTGCATCCTTGACACTAATTACGCTCTGACCCAACCCTGTTTTCAAATCAAGACCCAGAAGGTTTTTGTGCCTGTACTCTGTGCTTATCTGCCTGAACAAAACTTCTTCAGTAGCTAGGCTTCTGTTTTGATGCCTATCAAATTTGAGAACAGCATTTATGGAAACATCTGATTCTTCATTAATTTCAAATGCGTAAGCAGACGACAACAAAAAATCATTTTTTGATGCACTCGTTTTTGATCCGCCATCCTGGACACTAAGAATATTGTCGCTGTTTGTTAGCCCCAACATTACAACACCGTTTAATGGCGGGGGTTTTTTCCTTTCCTTCTTTTGAGGTTCATAGGTGACAATAAATTCCTGTTCTTTCTGTCCATTTTCGGTCTGTACAAAAATAGTAAAGAGATTCTTCCCAATTTTTAAATAATAAGGAGTTTCAATCTCAGCCCAGTCTGAATTCGGTTTT
>CAZOTX010000122.1:0-5133 GCA_964582835.1 uncultured Pseudomonadota bacterium
CGCAGCGATCTTTATGCGCATGTTCTCTCTATGCCACGCTCTTTCTTTGACCAACGTCCAATTGGCGTGATTTTGACACGATTTACAAGTGACATGGAAGCCCTCAATGATTCGCTGGCAATTGGTGTACTTTCTATTTTTACAGACTTTCTTAAAACAATTGCACTTTTAATTTTGCTGATAATTCTGAGTTGGAAGCTGACACTAGTATTGCTACTGATATTACCTCCAATTTATTTTGTCAGTAATTTTTTACGATCAAGATTAAGGTACTATTATAACATGACTCGAGAGGCACTTGCGGATGCTACGGGTTATTTGCAGGAATGTTTGAATGGGGTGAAAACAATCCAGTTGTATGCAGCAGAAGCAAAAGTTAGCAAACAATTTGGGGAAAAAACAAAGCATTTTTTTAAGGCTCAGACACACTCAAATTTTTATGATGCAGCTCTTTTTTCTGTGATTGAAGGCATTACCTCTATTGCATTGGCCTTGATGCTTTGGTATGGAGC
The DNA here is from genome assembly GCA_964582835.1 of uncultured Pseudomonadota bacterium. Taxonomy (GTDB): domain Bacteria; phylum SAR324; class SAR324; order SAR324; family NAC60-12; genus Arctic96AD-7. The sequence continues at coordinate 513 of CAZOTX010000122.1, forward strand.
ACAGCAAATACTTGCCGGACTTGTTTCAATTGGCGTTTTAGTTGGATTCATAAACACTTTGAATCGTATATTTGTTCCTATTAGAGAGTTTACCCAACAAATCTCTGTATTCCAGCGTTCACTTTCAGCACTGGAAAATATTGACAAACTATTCAGAGAAATTCCGGAAGATCAAGAAACGTCTGAGATTTCTTCCAATGTCGTGAATCCAATAAAATTATCTAAAAAAGAATTAAGTGACCGTTTTTTGTCATTTAAGGAATTACGTTTTGAAAATGTTCACTTTCGCTACTCAGAGGATGGTCCTTGGGTTTTAAAGGGAATCTCGTTTTTGGTACGAAAAGGTGATCGTCTAGCTATAGTGGGAGCTAGTGGTTCCGGAAAGTCTACAATTGTCAGAATTCTTACAAGAACCTATACACGGTATAAGGGGTCTATAAAAATAAATGGTGTTGAACTTTACGAAATTTCACGTGATCATTTGCAAGGTTTAATAGCAATGATGCTTCAGGATTCGTATTTGTTTGAGGAAAGTATTGGCTTCAATATTGCGCTGAACCGTCCGGAAGTTTCTCATGAAAAAGTCAAAGAATCTTCAAGATATGTCTATGCTCATACTTTTATTGAACGCTTACCTGAACAATATGATTCCAAAATACTGGAAGGTGGAAAAAATCTATCTGAAGGTGAAGGTCGCTTGATAGTTTTTGCCCGTGCATTAGCAGGTAAAAGTGATTTAATAGTTTTGGATGAGGCCACCAGTTCCGTTGATTCTGTTACAGAAAATCTTATTCAGAAAGCTATTGAACGGATTTTTCGAGACAAAACTGTCATTGCTATCGCTCATCGTTTGAGTACAATTCGAAGTTCTGATTTGATACTAGTTATCGATACTGGTAAAATCGTTGAGAGTGGATCCCATACGGAGCTTGTAAGAAAAAGTGGAGTTTATGCCAATCTTCTTGAAACACTGGAGAAGGAAAATGAGTCGGTCTCAGTACCTTTGGAATAAAATAATTTGAAAAAGTTGAAGGAGAAATGAATTTTTTACTTGCTTTTATGATTCTACCTGTCATAATGTGGTTTCGTCTCTTCTTCTCGAAGAGTTTTTTTAATTAATATATAAGGTTACAATGGCAACAGGCAAAGTAAAATGGTTTAACGAACGTAAGGGTTACGGATTCATTGAACAGGAGTCCGGTAAAGACTTGTTCGTTCATCATTCTGAGGTCCGTGGGGGATATCTCAGAGAAGGAGAAAACGTGGAATTTGAAATTGGAGAGGGTCAAAAAGGTCCTTGTGCGGTTAGTGTTCAAACTGCCTCATAATCAAAATTAGGGAAAAAAACGATCAAGACGGGATGGTTGCACAAGCGGTCATCCCGTTTTTTTTTATACTTTTTCTACAAATTAGACAAAACAGATACAAGCCCAATGAATTTTCTTAAGGAAGATTTAAATGAATTTATAAATGCATTACATACCCTCAGGTATTGGTATATGCTGTCTACACTGATGTTTGGATGTGTGGTTTTCGGTTTTGTGGTGAATGGTATCCTTTTGCCTCACAATCTCTTTGCTACAGGTCTGACTGGATTGGCTTTGTTGATTTATGATTATGTAAAAGAATATGTCCCTTTCAGCCTACTATATGTAATTCTAAATTTACCAATATTCATAATTGGATTTAAAGAATTTTCACTCAAATTTATCATCACCTCAATGATTGGTATGGTATTTTATTCTTTGAGTCTTGAATTAACACAGGGAGTAGAAATATCAATAAAAGACCCTATGCTGGCATCCATTTGTGGAGGAGTTTTTGCAGGTTTTGGAACAGGTTTCTATTTGCGTTTAGGGGGGTCAGTTGGTGGTCTGGATATAATAGGAACTGTGATAAAAAAACGTTTTGCAATTCCAATTGGTACTGTTTTTAACTTGATAAACTTTGTAGTTATTTTCAGTAACGCATACCTTTACCACTTGGAAACGGCACTCTATACAGGAGTCTTCATGTACGTTTTCAGTTGGAGCCTTCAAAAAGGGCAGGTTGGTTTATCTCAGAGAAAATCAATTTTCATCATTTCTTCCAAGCCAGATGAGGTTGCAGAAAAGGTGTTGAAAAAACTTGATCGTGGATTTACTTATTTCCATGCCTCAGGTGGATTTGCAGGTGAGAAAAAGCAGGTTATTTATACAGTAATTAATATGTTAGAGCTAGGACGCCTTAAAGAATATTTGTTTGAAACTGATCCAGAGGCTTTTATCTCTGTTCAAGATACTGGAGACGTCATTGGCAAACGATTTTTGACTTGGGAAGAAGAAGGATTTAGGAAACGAACAAAGTATAACTCAAGTATTTAGCAGTAATTTCTCTTAAACATGATTATATTTTTGTGGACAAATAAAGATAATTAACAAACTTTAACACCTGTCTCTTCCATTATTCTCGAGGAGTTGCTTGAGTAATAGTTTCACCAAGCCGTTGTTTAACTCCGAGTATGTTCCACAGTTCCTTTGTATGGAGCTTTTTTCGTTTAACCAGCAAGACTTCTACACTACGGAATACAGCAACTCCTATTCCAGAAATATGGCGTTCCGGATATTCAATTTGTTTTTTCATTCGTATTTAATTAACCAGTCTTTTAAAGATTTTCTTGCAGCCTTCTCCTGTATTCCCTCTGTTACAATTACTCCTCCTTCTCTGAGTATTTGAATACCTTCAGCATTAACTTTTGGATGGGGATCTTGGATGGCTATTACGACGTGTGAAATTTTTTTTTCAACAATGGTTTTTGCACAGGAAGGAGTTCTGCCCTGAAAAGAACATGGCTCCACTGTGCAATAAAGTGTTGCCCCGGAGAGAGAGTAGCCATGCTTCTCAGCCTTCAAAATGGCATCAGCTTCAGCATGCACTTCGCCTGGGGGATGCGTATGACCTTCTCCCAATACTTCACCATCCTTTACAATCACGCAACCTACCCAAGGATTATCTCCAGTATTATTGCGAACCTTTTCACCTAGTTCCAGAGCGCGCTTCATGAATTTAAGTTTAATTTCTGACATTTACAATAATTATAAAATGAGTAATATATTAAATACAGAAAATGTATTGTGTTTTTTTAACAAGTTTTTAATTCAGAAAGTGGTTTTATAAAAAATGCAATTTTATTTAAAAAATAAGTCCTATTCCAATATTAACATTTCTAGAAAGTAATTTTACAGGTTCAGCAAGTGTTACTGTATTACTTGAAAACTGGTTATTATAATTCTTATATTCTACATTATTTTGCCTATAACCTAATAAAAAATCACCCCCCAAAAAAGGAATACCAAAACTTATAAAGATTGATCCTCCTTTACTGTTTTCTGTTACATAGCTTACATCCGTAAGAATTAGTTCTCCCCTTCCATTAATCAATTGACCAGCTCCAAAAGAAAAACTCACTGAATCTCCAATTGTATATGATAAGTCCAGAATGTTGTTCCTGAATGAATGGGAAACTCCTTCAAGACTTATGTTAGAACGTTCTGTACAATAACCCACCCCGATTCCATTTGCAAAAACAAAATTTCCACTGTGTCCAGATATACTATGTTTTTCTGCATTTATTTTTGAGCCGAATGTAATTTCGCTTTCTGCAGAAGTTGGAACGAAATAGCGCAATCTTTTAATATCTTTTGCTTCTGAGTAAAATCCTTTCAAGAGTAAAAAATATGTAACAAATACACAAAATATTGAAAATTTTTGCACTATAAAATTTTGGGATTTTGTTATAGAGGAAAAATTATTACTTCATTTAATGCAAATTAAGTGCTTTTTATAGTGTAAATTTTAAATTCAAAAATCTGATCAATTGCTTTTTCAAATACTGGTATAATTTGCAGAAGTTAGTTAAACTGTGGAAAAAATAATACCTAATTTCGGATTAAAAACTAATGCAGAAAAATTTTGAGCTGCATAAAATAAATGCCATCACAATTTTTGGTTCAGGACATCAGGCTTTAGCTGAAATTGATGGACTGCGTGTTATTGCTTTTCGAGGTATGTTTTTTAACTATCTAATCTTTTTTGTTGTGTCACTGTTTTTGAACGGATTGTTTTATTCCCATCTTCTTGGTCCGTTTATCACCTTGATTTTTGGTCGAGGACATGGATTATGGGCTTCCGTTGGTACTATTGTCTTGTGGGGTATTCAACTTACAGTCGCAGCTGTCTTTGCAATGATTTCCTTACGATTTTCTATAGAAATGCTTAGCTTTTGGCACCAAGGTTTAGTACAAAGGATAATAAAACATTTTAGACAAATTAAAGTGCCTGTGTTTTCTTACAAAGCTTGGTTTGGTGAAATAAAATATTTTTTTAAGGAAGCACTTAAAGCCTGTCTATTCCCGTTTTTGCTTATTTTTGTCGGCTTGATTCCATTTATAGGTCTCCCTATTGTGTTCTTGCTTGAATCTCATATGTTAGGGCGGGGATGCGTCGAAGCTTATTTGGAAAGCTTGTCAAATCCGGAGGAAGCAGCAAAACTGCGGAAGAAATGGCGATGGCTGCCGATTAGAATTGGCTGGTTGCCGGCGGTTCTCACTTTTATTCCTTTTTTTGGCTGGTTGTTTTTGCC
>CAZOTX010000123.1:0-5126 GCA_964582835.1 uncultured Pseudomonadota bacterium
GTATCCAGGTAGCAGGATACGGTGATTCACGCCCAAGATTTAATCCGGACACAGCCTATAAACGTAACTTGAACCGTCGTGTACAAATTTTACTCCTACCTGAAGATCAAACACGGTAGTTCCTAATAAACCTTAACCAATATTGCGAACCGAAGATGGGAGAACTCATTGATGAGGATGATTGTGAAGTTTGTGTGGTGTTTGACCAGGCATGGATTTTTACTTATGGTGATTTAGTTACACTTCTACTATGCTTTTTCATTTTGCTCTTTTCTTCATGTAAATATCAAACAATGAAGTTCAAAAGTCTAGCTTCGAGTTTTAAACCTTTGCCTGCAGGTACCCCTTATTTAAATGAGGGAAAAGATTCCATTGTTGAGCAGATTGCTCAACAATTGGAGGAAAGTGAATTAGGAGATGATGCTAATATCAATGTTGAAGATAAAGGTGTAGTTGTCTCTTTTAAAGCAAGGGCATATTTTAAAGCAGATTCTTCCGAGCTGAATGCAAAGGCAATCAAGGAAATGACTCGTTTCTCCAAACTTATTTTTCTCCTTCCCAACAAAATTCAAATCGAAGGCCATACAGAAAAAACACAGTCTGCAAATTGGAATTCAACATGGGAACTTGCTGGAGCGCGTGCCTCCAAGGTGGCTCGATTCTTTATAAAAAACGGTATGGATCCTACAAAAATAACAGTCAAAAGTTTTGGTTCAACCCGACCTCGCTTCCGCGAAGCTTCACCTATTCAAAGAAACTTAAATAACCGTGTAGAAGTTGTTGTCTTGCCTTAAATTTGATATAAATCCATTTTCCGCCCGTAAACAATTGACTCTTGAAAATCATAGTTTTTACACTTTTGCTCTGGAAGATCTTCCGGACTTATTTCATGAAATCCGCATTGAGTAAAAACATGCGAGACCACTGTACTTAGAGCAAATGCAAGTTTGCAATTCCCAACGCGTATTTTTTCCAAGGCAGCCTGGATCAGTTCTCTACCAATTCCCTGATTACGATAGGATTTATTTACCGCGAGACTAGCAATTTCTCCTGCTGAACTATCTGTGAAATATCTAACTTCGCAACAACCGACAACGTCTCCATCTATACAAAACACCAAAAAATTTTCGATTTGCTGTTCAATGTAGGCAGACGTACGCAAAACGATCGCTGCATGTTGCACTGGACTTTTGAGGATTTCCAAAATAGACTGTAAATCGTTAAGATGCGCGGGTCGAGTATACTTATATGAGCTGTTTGTAATCATTAATCCAGCTCCTTTTGGTGTAAGAAGTTCTCCGAGCAAAGCACCCTCGACCCTCCCGTCCAGGAGGTGGCAGCGGTCTACCCCATGAACGCATGCATCGATAAGTGCTGTCAACTGCAGGCGCTGCGATAGAGGTAAATCTTGATTATTTTTCAGCCACTGGGAAACACTTTCAGTTGTCATTTCAAGAGAATCATTGCTGTTAATTTGTGGTAATGTTAATGCGTCTAGTATAACTAATTTTTTAGCTCGTAAGCGGGTTGCTGCTTCATAAGCTATCTGAGTTGGATCGAGAATCCACAATCGCCCCTTTTCTCCAAGTGAAAAAGGTGGTAGTATAACAAGCTTCGAGTTTGAAATTTCTTGACAGAGGTTTTCCATTTCCAGTCCACAGACTTTTCCAGAAAAATGTTTGCCGTAATTCCCAGAAAAAGTTTTTTTCTCTGCAAACATAAAATGACCGGTTAAGGTTTGAAGTTTTCTACTACAACTCTTAAAGCTTGTCAGTAGTTGCCAGTTTGCAGAAGAAATTGCCTGTTTTATGAGAGGCAAATGTGCTTCTTCTGCAACAAAAATACCGTCTTCAGATTGGAAAATGTGCCCACTCTCAGTTAAAAGCTTGCGGATCTGTGTTTCTGCGCCATGGACTAAAACGATTCTGATACCAACTTGTTGCAAAAGTGCCAAATCTTCAATTATTCTGGAATTTTTATTTTCGAGTAAGTCTCCACTCATCTGGACTACGAAAGTTTTCTGATGAAATTCTTCCAGATAAGGCAGGGAGGCCCGCAAATTTTGAATAAAATCGGACAATTCCGGATCAAGTGAGTGTTGTGTCATGAGTTTTATTAAAAATAAAAATATTGAACATTTTTCATCGACTCAAAGAAGTCAAAAAGCTGATGTTATTTCAATAGTTATTCCAACCTTCAATAGCGCAAAGTTGCTCTCAATTTGTCTTGAAGCCCTAGAAAGACAAACTGCACAAAATTCTTGTTTTGAAGTTACAGTTGCAGACGATGGTTCTACAGATGAAACCATAAAAATGCTACTACAGTTTAAAGCACGATCTGATCTACGGCTTCAATGGACTACAATCCCAAATTCTGGTCCTGGTAATGCCCGTAATGCGGGAGTTGCATTATCTTCCGGGACATGGATTGGTTTTTTGGATGCGGATGTAATTCCACATCCTGACTGGATAGAAAACGCGATTAAACTGATTAAGCAAAAAGCGGAAGCCGGAGCTTTTGAAGGCCGTACAGATGTAACTCAGCTAATTCGGGCCACACCTTTCACACATCAAACAGAAAATATTGTTGGTGGACGTTACCTGACTTGCAATTTTCTTGTTCGGCGAAACTTAGCACATTTTCATCCGGCTTATCTCATTCCTTTCAGGGAAGACACTGATTTAGCATTTAGTATTTTATCATCTGGTTTCCAGATTATTTTTGCCCCAGAACTTGTTGTGGAACATCCACCTCTTCCTTCAAGCTATTCGCGCCCACTGGTTTTGGCACGTCGATATTATTATGATGGTTTGCTGGCTCGTAGATTTCCCCACCGTTATCGTAATGATTTGGATGCTCATCAGATAATGGGTCTAAAAATTCCACATTTGAAGAAAAAATTATACTCTTTATTTGTACTTTCTCAAATTGTTTTTCTTGGTTCACTGCTTTTCGGTTTTTCTGGAAAGAATTTGTTTCCGGGCGGAGGTGCATACATTTTATGTTTGTTAATGACTGTTGTAGCAAATTTGCGTTTTACAAATTTAAGGAATCTTTCTTTTAAAGACTGGCTTGTCTTTATTTGCCAACAGCATTTACTACCTTGGGTAATGGGTTATTCGCTTTTTCGAGGTTGGTTGGATTTTCGTGATGAACCTGAGTACTCTCCAAGTTGATTTTGAAGTCAGACTGTTCAGAAATTTGACTATTTTATCCAATCAATTCAAAATGGACTATTTGTATTATTAAGGTAGTCTTGAAATATAAGTTATCTCTTGAACAAAATAGGCATTGATTTAGATACTTGGAAGAGTTCGATTTGAGAATTATAGACAAAATGACTCAGGTTAAGTCAAAAAACATAAACCAGAAAAGATATTGTAATTTAAAATGTTTGTAACCTATAAACTGTCACAAAAATCATTTAAAATCCTTCGGAAGAAAGGGGTCAGCGATGATGCTCTAAATGACCTTACTGAATTGGAAAACAGGGTTTTCCCAAATCCAGAAATTTTTTTGAATCGTGTAAGAAAACTTTCGCAGGCAGAAGAAATATTGAAAAATGAGGAGCATTTATTAAAAGCTGCAAAGGGGTTTTTACGCCTGGACCTTCTGATTCCAAATAACACAATTAGAGAATGGACCGAGGCTCTGATTTTTGCAGTTGTAGTGGCAACCATTGTCCGAACCTATTTGTTTGCGCCTTATCAAATTCCATCTGGTTCGATGTTGCCAACTATTCAGATTGGTGATCACATATTTGCTAGTATGTATTCATACGGTTCACCAGTTCCTTTCACAGATATAAAACTTTTTAAAAAACCTGTTCAAAGAGGAGAAATTATAATTTTCCCATTTCCACAAGACCCTTCAGTTGACTATATAAAACGTGCTGTTGGTCTGCCTGGAGAAACTTTGGAAATTAGAAAAGATCAGGTTTTTATCAATGGACAACCACTTAAAGAACCTTACGCATATTACGAACCAAATGAAAGGGAAGCCAGACAGAATCAGGGTTTGATGTCTTCAACTCCGGTAAGTCGCTTTGGTCCCGTTAAAATTCCGGAAGGTAAAATATTTGCGATGGGAGATAACCGATACAACAGTGCAGATAGTCGTTACTGGGGCTTTGTTGATTTGAAAACAGTTGCCGGCAAAGGACAGATAATCTACTGGTCGCACGATCCTGGTGAAAATATTTTTAGTGGTTATAGATTTGGGCGAATACTTGATTTCCTGAAGTAATCGGTCAGAGAGAGCGATTTTTTGAGTAAAAGTATGGACAGATCAGAAAATGCAATTTCCAGAAATTCGCCCTGTTGGTGCGGAAGCGGCAAAAAATATAAAAAATGCCATATGGGAAAAGAACAAAAACGGGTTGCGTTGGTTGAAAATAATTCCCAGGCTAGAGGGCGTCAAGTAATTATTAAAAATGAGAAACAGATTAAAGGAATACGAAAAAGCAGTCAACTTACAAAAAAACTGCTTGATATGGTTGAGTTGCGAATCGGTGAAGGAGTGACAACAAATGAAATTGATGAGTTGGTTTATAGAGAAACTCTGGCAAACGGAGCAATTCCAGCTCCATTGAATTATGGGCACGGTCAAGGTCGTCGAAGAATGCCGTTTCCTAAAAGTGTATGCAGTTCGCCGAACGATGTCATTTGCCATGGAATTCCAAATAATAAGGCACTACAGAACGGTGATATTGTGAATATTGATGTTACCTGTGATTTAGACGGGTATTTTGGTGATGCTAGCAGAATGTTTATCATTGGTGAAGTTCCTGATAGAACTCGGGAATTGGTAGAAGTAACGAAGGAATGTCTTGAACTAGGGATAGATCAAGTTTGTCCATCAAAAACTCTTGGTGATATTGGCTACGCTATTCAGCAGCATGCGGAAAAACATGGCTTTTCGGTGGTCAGAGATTTTGCTGGACATGGTGTTGGTGTAGAGTTTCACGAGGCTCCACAGGTATTGCATTACGGACAGCCTGGGACTGGTGTTGCTATTCAGGAAAATATGATTTTCACAATTGAACCGATGATAAATATGGGAAGTTATGAATGTAGAATTTTGGGTGACGGCTGGACAGCCGTCACTGTGGATGGAGGGTTATCTGC
>CAZOTX010000124.1:0-5111 GCA_964582835.1 uncultured Pseudomonadota bacterium
AGGTTCATAGTGATCTCACCGGCGAGCGATGTGTTTTGATGGGACTGCTGCAGGGGGCATTTCTAGCTCAATATGAAGTACTTCGTGAACATGGTCATTCTCCTTCTGAAGCATACAATGAAACAATCGAAGAGGCCCTGCAGAGTCTTTATCCTTTGGTTTCAGAAAAAGGAATGGATTGGATGTATGCCAATTGCTCGACTACTGCTCAGCGTGGAGCACTCGATTGGGCACCGCGTTTCAGGGATGCTATTAAACCCGTGGTTGAAAAGTGCTATCAGAATGTACTTGATGGAACTGAAGCAAAAATATCGATAAACTCAAACTCTCAAAATGATTACCGAGAGAAATTGGAAAAGGAGCTTGAGGAAGTTAGCAGTCAGGAAATGTGGCAGGCAGGAAAGGTTCTGCGAAAATTACGCCCGGAAAATTTGTAATAATCTTTTGAGGAACCCATGAACGTGGTAAAGCTATTAGAAGAAGGTAATTTTTTTGAGATGCAAAAGCGTAGTGGACGCTCAAAAACTTTGGAGAAAGATTCAACTCCTTTTTCTGGTGCATTGCGTCAGCACTACAATCCAAATATGTTGTTACTTCTGTCAAGCCCACTTGATTCACGAAGTGATGTTTTTGAGTTCAGGTCTGAGGACATTCTTTATGCAGAAGAATTATCCAGTCTCACTAAACCGAACGGTGTAACCATCGAAAGAGTCCGTCTTTGGGTACGGAACGGAAGCCCTGCGATGCGTATGGAGCCGCTACGTGTGTCGGCAGTGTTGAATAAGTTGAGCTGAATCTTGCTGCAAATCTCTTGGCAAAAGTTTTCAGAAATAAAATATAGAAAATTGTTGCAGGGATGTTTTTTCTCCAATTAATCTCATCTATACGATTTACAGCTAATTCTATTAACCTCCAGATTATGCCCCCCTGTTTAAAAAAATCAAGCATTTATCAAACCTTGCTTCAATTTTTTCTCTTGCTGTCTTTATTGTTCATTTCAGTACTTACGGACACAGCGAGGGCACAGTTAGATGATGATGTAGTAATTCCAGAAAAAATTGTAACATTTCAGGTACGGATTGAACCTGAAAAACCACGTCCGGGAGAGCACGCTCGTATTATTGTCGATTTACAAATCAATCCGGAATCTGAATGGCACGTATTTTCTGTTATTCCCGGTGAAGGCGAGTTTTCACCTATTCCTACTTCATTGACATTTGTGACTGATCCGCTGATTTTGATCGGCCCGGTTTACGAAAGTAATCCTATTACTGCTGCAGATCCGGTTTTGGACATGGTATTGAACTATCACTTGAAGAAAGCCACCATTTTTCAAAATATTCTTATTCCAGATGATATATCTGGCGAAACTACCCTGAACAAAGCTGGGGAACTAAGATATCAGGCATGCAGTGATCGCATTTGTCTTCCACCCAAAACTGAACTGTTTTCAATCCAAATTCCAATTGGCACAGGGACTGTGCGTACTGAATACAAAATTCCACGGTTTGCAGTAAACCCACCACCTAAAGAAGTTTCAGAAATCGAAGATGCACTCAAAGAAGGTTTTTGGGGCTTTATCAGCTTGGCAGTTATAGCAGGTTTATTAGCATTGCTGACACCATGTGTGTTTCCAATGATTCCTGTCACAGTTGCTTTTTTTGCTAAACAGCGCGAATCAGATTCAAAAGAAACAATACGTATGGCGGTAATGTTTGGAGCAGGAATCGTTGGGACATATACTATAACAGGAATGTTGCTTTCGATTGCTTTGGGAGCTTCAGGTGCAGTCCAGTTTGCTACAAATGGCTGGGTTAATTTGGCAATTGGCCTAATGTTTACTCTTTTTGCCCTCAGCTTGATGGGTTTTATACAATTGAATGCACCGGGGGGATTCGTAAACCTAGCAGAGCGATGGTCCAGGAAGCTGAGTGGAACTGCAGGAGTACTGGCCATGGGGCTGGCTTTCACATTGACCTCTTTTACCTGTACCGTGCAGTTTGTAGGAACTCTGCTGATTGCCGCTTCACAGGGAATGTGGTTTTGGCCGATAGTTGGAATGCTTGTTTTCTCAGCAGTATTTGCCTTTCCATTTTTTTTGCTGGGATTTTTCCCACCGCTTATCCAGACGATGCGCTCGCAGTCCGGAAACTGGATGGAGCATCTAAAAATTGTTTTGGGGTTACTTGAATTAGCTGCGGCATTCAAATTCTTCAGTAACACAGATTTGGTTTGGCAGTGGGGTGTACTTGATAGAGAATTTGTTTTAGCGGCCTGGGTCGTACTTTGTGTGATTGGAGCATTGTTTTTGTTAGGTGCTGTAAAAATACATCATGTTCGTGTTGAAAAAATAGGCGTTGCGGGATTTACTGCAGCTTTCCTTTTTGCATTTTTAGGAATTTATCTGCTGCGAGGATTGTTTGGAGTAACGCTTAATCCGTGGGTGGATACATATTTGCCTCCTGTTTTAAGAACATTATCAGAAAGCAGGCAAGGTTTGGCAATTAGTTCGGAAACTTTAGGAGAGGGAGTGTCACATTCTTTACCGTGGCATAATGATTTGGCTGGCGCCATTATCCAGGCAAAAATTGAAAACAAACGGGTATTTATTGATTTTACGGGGTATACCTGCGTAAATTGCCGCTGGATGGAAAAAAACATATTTTCTCATCCGGATGTAATCGCTCGTTTTCAGGATGAGTTTGTACTTGTACAGCTTTATACCGACGGTGGAGACAAGGCTGCCACCAATCAACAATTGCAGATCAATAGATTTCAAACGGTTGCTCTTCCGTTATACGTAATACTTGATGCAGATAACAATTTACTAGCTAAGCATGCAGGAATTTTAAATCCTGCGAAGGAATTTTTAGAATTCCTGAACTAATTTTCCCCCCAAAATTTTTTTGCTGTGCGTTTAGGTTATTATTCATTGTTGGCTCTTGGGTCGGTTATTTACTTAAGTAGTTGTTCAGATTTAGGATTTTATTGGCAGGCAGCATCTGGACATCTTGAGCTGTTGAACCGCAAGCAAGATATAAACGAGTTATTGGATTCCTCTGAAACATCGTCGGAATTAAAACGTAAACTAAAATTGGTAGAGAGAGTGCGGTCTTTTGCAGTTAGCCAAATGGCACTTCCAGATAATGATGGATACACAGGGTATGTAGATCTTGAAAAATCATACGTGACCATGGTTGTAACGGCAGCTCCTGTACTTGAATTAAAAGCACACAATTGGTGTTACTTTTTTGTTGGTTGTCAAGAATATAGAGGCTATTTTGATGAAGGTGATGCTTGGTTATTTGCAAGAAAAATGAATGAAAAGCAGTTTGATGTTTCCGTAGGACCGGTTAAAGCATATTCTACACTTGGTTGGCTTAACAAATCTTGGTTGCCAAATTATTTTTCGGATCCGGTTCTCAGTACTTTCCTTCTTCTACGTGATGTTGAATTGATATCAGTCCTAATACACGAAATGGCCCATCAGGTGGTTTTTGTGGGTAATGATACCTCCTTCAATGAATCATTTGCAGTATTTGTAGAACAAGAGGGAATTCGTCAATTTCTCTTCTATTCCAGCAATTCAGAATTTTTTGATGGTGACGAAAAACATATTTACCAGTGGTATTTGAGTGCAAGAAAAGATCGTAAGCTATTCCGGCAATTAATTAAAACCACGTTTGAGAAAATGAAAACCCTATATGCATCAGAGCTTTCGGATGAAGAAAAGCTCATTAGAAAAGAGGTTTTGTTTGAGCAATTAAGAGACAGTTATGAAAGAGAGAAAAAAGCATTTGAAGTACTTTCGTACGATAACTGGTTTGACAAAAAGCTAAATAATACACATTTGCTGGGTGTGCAGCGTTACCAAAGTCGTGTAGAACAATTTGAACGCCTTTTTGAGAAAAAAGGTAGGAATTGGGTACAATTTTTTGAAGCGGTACGGGTAATTGCAAAAGTATCTGACAAAGAACGAAAACAATTTTTGGAAAATCTAGACTGAATTTGGACAATGTCAAAATTTCTTTTTAAAAATTTGCATGTTGTACTTCTAGATAGAGACGGTGTAATTAACGAAGAGCCAGGTCCTGTTTTAACACCGGAAAAATTTGTAATGATACCCAAAAGTGCTGAAGCTGTGGCTCGTATAAATGATCGGGGCTTGCGGTGTTTTGTAATCACAAATCAGGCCGCATTTGCCAGAGGCGATTTGAATGAGTCTGGGTTTAAGTCAATCACTGAAAAATTCTACCAGGAACTAAAAAAGTTTGGAGCACACTTAGATGGGCAGTATTATTGTCCGCATCATCCGGACTGGGAAAACGGTAAGCGTCGTCCTTTACCAGTATCATGCGCCTGTCGAAAACCTGGAACTTTACTGCTTGAGAGAGCGGCACAGGAACATGGATTTTCAGCAGAAGAATCGGTATTAATCGGAGATTCTACCAGTGATTTTGCGGCTGCAGCTAAATGGGGGGCACGCTCGATTGGCGTGCGTACAGGACACGGGGGTCAGGACAAAAAGGTAAACGCAGTTCCTGAATGTTGGCAGGATGATTTATGGAGTGCAGTAGATTTTTTGTTGTCAAATGTTTCCTGATCTGCAATTAGAATTAGTTTGAAAATAGCTTCGAAAAATATGTTATTTCAATCATAAATAACTTGAGACATATAGTCTCAACAAGCTAACTTTAAGGACTTATTTTTTATACATCTGTCATAACAAGTAATTATGTTTTACAAATTCTTAACAAGATTCTGCATGACTTCTTTTATCTTTGATATAATTCAATCATTTAAGACTCTCTCAGTAATACTGTGTCTTTTCGCCGTAGCAATATTTTCCTCATTAACGATTTGGGCAGAGGATCTCCCGGATGGACTGTACGCACAAATGCAAACATCAAAAGGAAAAATAGTTTTACGGCTTTTTTACCAGAAAGTGCCAGTAACAGTGTCAAATTTTGTTGGACTTGCTGAAGGTACCAAGGAATGGAAGGATCCTGAAACTAGAAAAGCTAAAAAAACAAGATTTTTTGATGGTTTGAGTTTCCATCGTGTAATCAAAGATTTTATGATTCAAGGAGGAGATCCACTGGGAAACGGTA
>CAZOTX010000125.1:0-5096 GCA_964582835.1 uncultured Pseudomonadota bacterium
AGGCATCACCAGCCGCATCAACCCCAGGATCCTGCGTCATTCATTTGCAGTACATTTATTGCAAAATGGTATTGACTTGTCAGATATTAAGGATTTGTTTGGTTATGTCAGTCTGGATGCGACACTGCAGTATGCACATGTAAACAGACCTGATTTTTTTGAAGTTTTTCATGAATTGCATCCGCGGGGACGGAAACATTCAGATCTAACTTCTATAACATAACATATTTTCCATTTAAAGCAGATGCTCCAGTCCATAAACGAGTTTGTTCAAGTCCATTACTTTTTTACAGGCCAGGCAGACACCTGACATAAAAGAGTCTCGGTGAATGGTATCATGTCGTATAGTCAGGGTTTGGTTTTTTCCGCCAAAAATAACTTCTTGATGTGCAACTAATCCAGGAAGTCGGACGGAGTGAATACGAATATCTTCAGCATTGGCTCCCCTTGCTCCAGGAAAAATTTCTTTATCATCAATTGTTTTTGGTGCAGAGATTCGTGATTTTGCAATTAAATTTGCTGTTTTGATTGCAGTTCCGGAAGGTGCGTCCACTTTCCCGTCATGATGTAGTTCGATCACTTCAACGTGTGGAAAATACTTTGCTGCATCCTGAGAATATTTCATCATTAGTACCGCACCGATTGCAAAATTTGGAGCTATAATGCCGCCTAATTTTTGTTTTGCACAAATTAGCTGCAGTTGTGAGATTTCTTCTGGAAGCAATCCGCTGGTACCAATTACAGGTCGGACTCCAGATTCAATGATGTTAAGAGTATTTTGATATGCAGATGAAGCAGTTGTGAAATCCACAACAACCTGAGCTTTTGATTGGTTAATTGTTTCAGCAAGATTATTACCTAAGTCAGTTTGAGCAACTAATTTTAATTCAGGATCTTCATTGACTGCTTTAATTGATTCCTGACCCATTCTACCCTTGTATCCATTTATTAAAATACGTATTAAACTCATTGTTGGAACTCGGGTTTTAATTTAGCTATATCCGAAACAGGAAATTGTGTTTCGTACTGAAAGTTATATATAACATGATCAGCGAATTAGTAGAAAAAGACAAGGCGCAGAGAGTTGATTTATGAGTAATTGTAAATTTTATTCTATCAGTTCCAAAAAATCTGAAGAAGTAGTGGATGGTTTACGCAAGATTACATTGTGGTGCGAAAACCGAGCGGATGCTCACGGGTTTCTTTGGATTGATTTTGAAAGAAATATTAAACATATTCAATTGCTCTTTGGAGAAATCGTGGTCGAATGGTTTGCTGGGAAAGGAATTAAATGCAGCCAGACGAACCGCGAATTGGAAGTCCCTGAAGGAATCGGGTATCACAAAGGTGTAAGGGTCTTACACCCTCTTGAGGATCAAACTGTTATGGAGTCAGTATTAACTGAAGTTCGGAATGCGGAATATCCATTGAACTGGTCCGAAAAAATTCTGGAAAAATTTTATGAGAAAAGTATAGTATGACTAATTATCATGGAGGCTTTTCCTGAAGATAGGGTGCAGAAACGAAATTAAAGATACACTTTAAAGATTTCTACTTTTATAAACTGAAGAGATTTAAGTTTTCAGATCCTAGAAGCCAAATCCTAAAGTAATCAAAAAAGTGCCTGAAAAAGCTTTGATATCAGTCGAGGTTTCTTTTGCCTTCTCCAGAGTTGTATTTGTTTCGGTACCAGACTTGAGTTTAATGGTTGCTTTATCACTCATGCTACCTGCTTGATACCAGTCTATACCTAGGTATCCGCCCCAGTCATAGGTCCATTCATTGCCAATTCCATAATTTAATTGGGTAATTGAGTATTCAATGTCATATTTCACACCTGAGTATACCCAATCAGGATATGAAATTTTGTAATTTGCATACCCAAACGGGATATTAAAAGAGTTTCCTATATAATATCTGACAGTTAATTCTGATGTACTAAAGATTATATCTTGATTCTTTGTAGTAGTAGTAGATGTAGATGAGTTAAAGTCATTGTAAGAATAGTTATATTTACCAGAACCATAGGTCAAACCAAAAGTCCATTCTTCTCCGGGAAACTCAAGTACCAAAGGAGATGATACTTTGTACATTAAATGATTACCAAATTTCTGTCCTAATCTAAATGTTTGATCTTTTCTGTTGGTAGTGGAGTCAGCCGCAAGAGAGGCTCCTTTGCAAAACAAGAATGACAAAGTCAGAATACAAATGATTTTCTTCATAATCTCCTGTCCATGGTTGGTAAAAATTTGACTTTTTTTCCAAAAAAATCTGTCTTTGATAACATTTAAATTAATCTATCATTCCCTGAAGTGAATTAAACTAATATTATAAATTTAGGGGAGGATCTAATCCATGCAAAAATCGAGCTTAAGAGAAGAATACAGCTTCGAAAATAAACCAAAGTTTTCATGCTCTGCACATCACAAAAAGTTTAACATAGTTTATAGGCCGACTGAGGTTAACCAATTTGCAAACATATTGCTTAAATCTTTAACTATCAAAATTCTTCGCAAAAGATCCTCACTAGGTAGGTGCTTGGTATAGACTTTTGTCAACGACTTAGAAAGTTTTCAAATAGGCTTCTACAATTACAAAGAGTAAAGTTTTGAATCTCATTTTGAAATTTGCAATCTAGATGCATTTAAAAGAAAACCATTATTAATGCAGTCTGGAGATGTAACCGCGAAATTTACTTGGATTTTGAATGAAGTGCAAGCTTTTTTTTTCAATTTTTTTCATTTTTGATTGGTATTTCAGCAAATTTTATTTAACTCCAGAATCACAGATTGAACATCTATTGTTGATTTTGATATCTTTATGAGTTTTAGAGTTTTCTCTTGTTGATTTTCCTTACATTTTTCAAAATGATTGAACAGTTTTAAATCAAATGATTCCTCTCATCCAGAATAATCAAACGCCCTTTTCATCCAGCTAGGAGAGTCCGGATGATGTACTTGAAAATCTGGGATATGACCAAGACCGATTTCCAGCAAACGTAGGATCAATTTTGCAGTCAGACCCCAAATATCAAAATTCTGAAAATTAAAATGATGGACCAGAACGGTCGCAATCGGAGTTTTAAATTCTTCGGTCCAGTGATTGTCGCCATTCATAAAAAAGGTGAGAGGGACCTTGAAGACAGCCTCAATTTCATCAGCATTTGGAATAGATACAAAATTTTCAGGAATGAGGCCTACAAAGGGTGTTACCAAATAATAATGAAGTGAGAGGATCTGGTCTAGTGTGCCGATAATTTCTATATTTTTCTTATTAAGGCCAATTTCTTCAAATGTTTCACGGAGTGCAGTTTCTAGGGAATTTTCATCCTGTGTGTCTTGCTTTCCTCCCGGAAAAGAAACTTGTCCTGCATGCGAACGCAACTTTTCAGAACGTTGAGTCAGAAGAACAAATAGTTCACCCTCAGATTCCAGCAAAGGAATAAGCACTGAAGCCTGTTTATTAATTTGTAGATTTTTAAGGGGCTTGTGTTCGGCAAGACCTTGTCTGATTTTGTTTAACATAGCAGATCATGGAGCGAAATAACGTACCTGGTTCTTTTTCCAGTAGGCTTTGATGATTTTGTGGATTTTTTTACTTGCTTCGAATGAAGTTCTAGCGAATGCAGGCGTAAATTGGATGTTTTTTGGGCGAGTGTGTCCTAATAAATCCCTATTCAAGGCGCTGTCAAGGGTCTCACATTCAGGTCGTATTTCCTCGACTTCCTTAACGACAGAACTACACATGTTAAGCATTTCAGTTGACGAAAAAGCTGGAAGTTGAAAATGACCTTGTGCCAGCAAAATTGAACTCAAGCCATTGATTGCCGACTGGTTGCTTAGCAGACAACTGGTATCCGGATTTGTTTTAATATAGGATTTGGCCATTTCCAGATCTTCCTTGGACTGTTCCCATGAAACTTGGGCGCGGCGAATACTTTGTTTAGATTCCAGAACTTTTTGCATATCTTTTTAAAATTAAGTTTTACTTTATTGACGCGTTAACGGATACAGTATTCTTCGAGGTAATGCTTTATTTTTTGAAAAATAGCATCATCTAAAACAACAGTACCGTCTATTTCAAGATTTTTGAGATAAGTGCAAACTTCACTAATAGTAGTGATGGACCATACGGGTATACCGGTTTTTTGTTTAAAATCAGCAATTGCATCACAGCCGAAAGAATTTTTTTCCATACGGTCGAGTGCCACTATTACACCGGAAAAATTAACCCCGCAAAGCTCTGTAATCATGGCAACAGACTCGATTTTAGTCATTCCGTCAGTGATCACATCATCAACCATTACCACAGAATCATTTGGTAACGGGAGTTGGCCAACAAGTCTTCCCTGATCACCATGTGTCTTTTTCTCTTTTCGATTATAGAAATATCCTATATTCTGATTAAGACTCTTAGACAAAGCTGTGGATGCAGAAACGCATAAAGGTATTCCTTTATAGGCTGGACCGAAAATTAAGTTACAGTTTGGATTATTTTCCTCAATTGCTGAA
The DNA here is from genome assembly GCA_964582835.1 of uncultured Pseudomonadota bacterium. GTDB lineage: Bacteria > SAR324 > SAR324 > SAR324 > NAC60-12 > Arctic96AD-7. Next base: position 4,512 of record CAZOTX010000125.1, read on the forward strand.
GCATAGTATCGACCCAACTCTTCTATCAGGGGTCCAGTGTTAAATTTTGAAGAATTGAAAAAATACGGTGAACTGCGTCCGCTTTTGAGCGTAAAATCTCCAAACTGAAGGGCTTTTGCACGTACAAGAAATTTGGCAAACTCTTTTTTATAGCTTTTCATTGAAGATTGTCTGTTATTATTGATTTCGCATTAAAAGTCCTAAAACATGTCATTTCTAATAAGGTAGGAAATCATTACATAACACTAAACTAAATAATAATTTTTCCTTTTTTTGAAATAACAAATTACTTTTTTAAAATTTTTTGTAAAACTGTCATTAATGATTTATGTTTTTACAGCATAACAGTTAGTTTCAGTCAACTCAATTCAGAGTCATGATTTTTTCTTAAGAAATGATTCAGGATTAAAATTTTTTAAACAGCAACATAGATTTATGTCATCAGATCAGGGGAAAAGACTGAAAAGATCTATTGATTCTTTAATGGACTCTTATCGTGAGCATCCGGAAATAGAACATATCGGCAAGATTGCTTTGCCTGCAAAGGAAAATATTGTTAGACTGGTCGAAGATATTCAGGCACTG
>CAZOTX010000126.1:0-5091 GCA_964582835.1 uncultured Pseudomonadota bacterium
CTTGTGCTCCTGCAGCCTCATTGTCTGAACCAATAGTAAAATCAATTGAAACACCGGCTTTTTTTGCAATATCATGATCAAGATTCCCATCTAGATCAATCACAGGAATTCCCGCTTCATTTGCTTTCTTAAGGCAAGGCAAAAGAATAGTAGAATTGATTGCAGCTGTAATCATTACTGCTGGTTTACGTTCTAACATAGTCATACAAACATTTAATTGTGGCTCAGCTGCCTGATCTGATTCTACTGCTTGTAAATAATAGTCAACCCCAGCTTGTTTTGATCCATCTTTAACACCTTCTTCCATTGCACCCCAAAAAGGATTAGAAAGTGTTTTCATTAAAACACCATAAGTTAGCTTTTCCTGTCCAAATGCCACGCTACTCGAAAACAACGAAAGCACTGAAACTAAAATTATTAAATATCTCATTTTTATACTCCTAAAAAGAATTATTAAAAAAAAATTAAAAAAATTAAAAAGAACTAATTTTTTACCCCATAGGCAAACCCATTATCCAATTTTAAAAACTTGTTATTTAACCGAATTATAAATTTTAACCATGTATAGTCAAGTTTTTTCTATAAATTAAAGTAAGTTTAGGGTTTCATAATTCAAATGATTAATGGCATCCATTTACTATTTTTTGCGTTAGATTTGATTGCAGCATCAATAAATTTCATCCCGGCTACTCCGTCATTAAAATTTGGAAAAAGTACTTCTCCTGGAACAGATATTCCTTTTCTACTACAAATGATAGCTTCTGCAATTTCACTATATATATTAGCAAATGCCTCTATATACCCCTCTGGATGACCTGGGGGGCTTCTAGTAGCTTTTTTAGCAAATGGGGAAATACTTAACTCTTCTTTCCCTAGAATAGAAGGAGGTTTCCCGAAACTTGATAATTTGAGGTAATTAGGATTCTCTTGTGACCATTCTATCCCAGCTTTGCTACCAAAAATTCTTAAACGCAATCCATTTTTATTTCCTGATGCAACCTGACTTACCCATAACATGCCACTCGCTCCGCCAGAAAACCTAAAAAGAATATTTGCGTTATCTGCAAGAGAACGACCTTCAACAAAATGATTTAAGTCTGCCAAAATAAATGTCGGTTTTAGCCCTGTTACAAAGCAAACTAAATGAAAAGCATGAGTTCCTATGTCACTTAGACATCCACCCTCCCCAGCTTGAAAAGGATCCATTCTCCAAACAGCTTGTTTTTGCCCTGTATCTTCCAACTTTTCCTGAAGCCAATCTTGTGCATACTCTATTTGAATAGAGCGAATTTTTCCTATTTCACCATTAAAAACCATTTCTCTGGCAAACCTAATCATTGGATAGCCACTATAATTGTAGGTTATCGCAAAAATGATATCTGAATTTTTTACAAGACTGTTAAAATATCTTATCTCGTTATATTTTGCTGCCAGAGGCTTATCACAAATTACATGTATACCTCTTTTAAAAAACTCTTTTGCTATCGGAAGATGTAAATTATTTGGCGTTGCAATTACTACTGCCTCTATCCCATCGTCACGTAAAGATTCCTTTTCTGCCATTTCCCTATAATCTTGGTAGCATCGATCATTAGAAAGATTTAATTTATTTCCGAAATTTATAGAACGCTCAGGATTAGATGAAAAAACCCCCGCAACCAAATGGTAATAATTATCTATTCTTGCTGCTATACGATGAATTTTTCCGATAAATGCATCTTCTCCTCCCCCAACCATTCCATAGTGTATTATGCTAGTCATCATCCTTAACTTTTTTCTACTGGATTACTTCTTAAAATCCCCACAGTTTCAGCCTCTGCCACCTTACAATTCAATGGTGGCAACCCTTTTTCCAAAAGTTCAAGGTCTTCCATCACATAATTCCCCATCTCTAGAAGTGCTGAACTGAGTGCACCGGCCCGATGAGCAGAAAGTAAAACATTTTCAGACTTCCTAATTGGGTGGTTTTTTGGTAATGGTTCTTCTGGGAAAACATCTGTTGCTAATTTTATTTTACCTAAGTTAGAATACTTAACAATTGCAGAAAAATCAGCAATAGCTGCCCTGTTTAAGATTAATAAACTTGCATTGGGCATCATTAGATCAAGTTTCTCTGAATTTATCATGCCTACATTTTTCTCTGTAACCGCTGCAACCACAAAAATAAAACGACTTTTTTTAAAAACTTCTTCCAGACTTGACGGGTTAACACCTTCTCGAAAGAGATAGCTTTTAGTCAACCACGGATCAAAAACTCTAATTTTTGGACGGAAACCCTTAAGTAATTGGTGAATTGATCTGCCTAAATCGCCAAATCCAATAAATCCAATTTCAGTTTGAAAAATTAGTTCACTCCCAGTGTTGCTTTCCAAACCATATTTTTCTTTACCTCCCTGAATATCAATGTGTGACGTGTGTATCCCCCTAGCTAAACTGATCATCATGCCTATTGCTAGCTCAGCTACAGGGAGTGCAAAAACCATAGATGGAGTAAGTATTTTTATCCCCTTTCTTTGACAAATTTGGTAGTCAATATTTGGTAAAAAGTTTCCTTCTACATTAAAGACTGCCAAAAGTTTCTTGGCTTTTTTTAGCAGCTTTTCATCTAGTTTTGGCTGTCCAATAATATAACTAACTTCTTCAATGTTCCTATTATAAAAGTCGGTTCTATCTTTTCCTTCAAATTCAATAATTTGATATTTGGAATTAAGCTTTTTTAGTGAAAAAGAAACAAAGATTTCCTCTTTTTTCCTAGGAAATGGATCAAGTATTATTTTTCTCAAAATACTCCAATAATTAATAAAATATAATTACAATTAACATTAAAATAGGAATTAAAATAATTTTACTTGAAGATATTTGTGGCTTTTTGAGTAGATATACTTTCCTTATACAAAAAATATATGCTAAACAACTTTTCCATCAGGACCAATAATACCTTTTGTGAAAATAAAACAGCCATATGGTCTTCTTTCAGCTGCAGCACATATTATAGCGTAGGATTTTTTAGCTCTCTCATAAAATGCATGCCTTTCAATTAATCCCATTTCCCAGTGTCGTTCAGATGTTTCATCCAGAATTTTTCTCATATCTTTGTGACAATCCGCTACTTCATTCGGATTTCCAACAACCTCCATGCAATGAACAGGATTTTGGACAAAACTATCTAGAGGGAATACGGAAAGAATGGCTTTAGCTAAAATTGGAATATCTAAGCCATCCATAAAAATTAATTTTCCTGTAATGGTGCTAATGGCGGAAGAATGAGAGGGGAAATTGCAATCTGTAATAGCTAACTCATCACCATGACCCATAGAATCTAGGACATATAAAAGTTCGGCATTTAAATTTTGATCAATATTTTTGAGCATATGATATAGTGATTCGGGAAATTACTATTTAGTTTATATTTTCACTTAGAAAATAGATTTTTAATATAATTTTGTAAAGTTTTTTTTAACAGTGCATACAAACCATTCTACGAAAACCCTTCTTTGAATGGTTGTCGTTTGTCTTAGCGATGGTTTCTAATTTAAAGCTAGAAAAATCAGACGTAGCCTAATAGAAGACAAATTCCTCCCACTTGATGAATGTAAATTGTATTTTAATAAGTGCCCAGGTGACAATAATGTATGTGAAATCAAATACTCGTTCGAATTGCCGCACAGTCTAGCAAACATATTTGAGTCATGATGAGGATTTTGTTTAACATGGTTTACATAAAAATCTCTACTTGCTCCATGAAATTTTTTAAATTTGAACCGATTATTACAAAAATATTTTTTTCTCACTAGTAATATATTATTATGATTTAAAAAAAACGGAGTAGTTGATGGAAAAGTAACCAGCAAGTTTTTAACTGATCTTGAACTACTTCACCCTTTTTTATTAGTGGAGCATAGTGAAGCACTGATTTTACCTCACTACTAGTTATTCACACTCAAACATATCTAGACAGCTTTGCCAATTCTTGAATTAATTGGTTGTTTAGAAATTATATTTGAGACTCGCGTCTTTCAGAAGATTTCAAAGGTATTATAAAATTTGACTAATTTATGATTACTTTCAGGCAATCAATTCCTTATATTGTTATTTTTTTAGTTACATATCTGATTTACGTTTATCCATTTGATATTCTAAATCATTTAATTTTAAATGAAAGAATTTTTAAACTCTCATCACTTTTTTTTACCGTCATTTTTTTTTTCATAATAATTCTCTATTTTAAATCCTATAATACATTTTTAGTTTTAAAATTATTTGTTCTTGAAGGCATGGGCATAGGTTTTATTAGTTTTTGGGTAGTTAATCTCGGGTTATTAATTGATAATTTTCACCCAATAAATTCCAAAACTTTAGGAATGATCTGTCTTTTATCAATCATTTTAATAACTATTTACAGTTATGTTAATGGTAGGTTGATTAAATTGAAAAGAATAAAAATTTATTCTTCAAAAGTCGACAAACAAATCCGACTAATATTTATTAGTGACACCCATTTGGGTTCAAATCCAAAAAAACACTTGGAGAAGATTCTTTTAAAAATTAAAAGTCTAGAATTTGATTTTTTGCTAATAGGGGGAGATTTTATTGATTCTAGTTCTTTTGATTTAGACGATTTAGACATATTAAAAAATATAAAAAAACCAATCTTATTCATAAGTGGTAATCATGAGTATTATATCAAAGATTATGAAAACAAATTAAATAGACTTAAAAATTTTAATCTGAAGTTTTTAGATAACGAGTCATTTAAATTTGCAAAACTAAACTTTATTGGTATCAGTGACAACCTATCATTAGAAAATCAAAAAAATATTGCTAGCAGGTTAATTCAAGAGGATCTTTTTAATCTAATTCTTGTACACAAACCAACTTTATGGGATCACATTTATGAAAAAACAGATCTAATGCTTTCTGGGCATACACATAATGGACAAATATTCCCATTTAATTTTTTTGTTAGATTACAATTTAAAAATATTTATGGACTATATAAAAAAATAACATCTAACCTTTATGTTTCTTCAGGATCGGGATGTTGGGGACCTAAAATGAGATTAGGTTCAAGTAATGAAATCGTAGAGATTT
>CAZOTX010000127.1:0-5074 GCA_964582835.1 uncultured Pseudomonadota bacterium
TTAAGAATATACTTCAATCGTTTTATTTCATAAAGCCGGTGAATAGTTTTATCAATCCAGATATTTTTTTCGCTGATAGGTAAATACCACCAATAATTTCTATTGTTTTTCGTAAGAAGCTCACTAAACGATTTTTTAGAAAGTATCTTTTTATCCGGTAAGTCTCTGATCAATTTTATGTAATATTCTCGGGCATCTTTTTCTGCAAGCTTATTTATTTCATAATTATCTGTTTCACTGATATTTATGTTTTTATATTGTTGATGATTTCGAATTGTATGCAAAATGCTTTCAGAACTTATATTGATGGCGTGTAGATAATAATGATTTTCACTTTGATTGTTATGAAACACTTTGTCAAAAATTATTTTTGTTGAATCGGTTATTAATAATATTTTAGACATTTCTTTTTAAATTTACGCGGTTCTTTGAAAACTGAATCAAAATACCAGAAGTCAATTGTCCGGCAGTTTAGCAATTCATTGTTTCGAATCCTTCTTTCATTACCTTTAAAAATTACAACCCGTTATTTTATATTTTAAACACCCAAATTTTTTTAATTTAAATAAGATAATCAATAAAATATACGGTAAATTGGAAAGTGCCTTTATGATTATGATTTGACTCACATATAACATTTAGAAATACATAACCTTTCAAAAAAACTTGTGTTATCTAAATTTTTGTATTGAAAGATTCATACGAATATACTTCATGTTAATATGATGAAAAGATCTATCTTCTTTATAAATATCACTTTGAGTTATGTCTTGATTTAAATCTGGGAAAATCAAACTTTTAGTTAAAAAATATTGATTTGATTTTAAAAGGGGTATGCAAAACTGATTTGTCCGTGAGTTATCCTTCCGAATATTGGCACAGCTTGAATCAGGGTTCTTCTGTAAACTTCCATGACTAGCTCGAAAACCAATTACGTAGTTTCCGATTCGTCACAAAGGGTACACATAGACTACTTTATCTTTTTTTTATTTCATAAAACATAGTCCAAATTTACTCTGGAGCGATCTGAGTCTAATTGTTCGTTATGATCTTTCGTTACATTATTAAATTGCTTTTTTTAACAATTTTTCCTCTTATTATTCTTCAAATTTCAAGAACGTATTTGTCTTTAATTTAAAATCCAACGTGGCCTCAGATAAAAAATTTAATTATATACATTCTTAACATGTGTTTTAAAGATTCGCCCGGGAACCACTTCAATCTTAGTCAATATGGAATAACAATCATCTTTTTCAAAATCAGTTAAGAATGTTGTTTTTCTCAACCCAATCTGAAATATTCATGGAATCCTTTAAACAATATTGGCTAAATTCGAATGGATGATCAATAAATTTTTCAAATTTTTTATCGAGTATTTTAAAGTAATCCAACAAAGATTCTCTGTTATCCACAAACGTTACAGGTGTTAAAATATCTTCATTTTCGCCAAGTTTGAATGGTTCTGTTGGTATGTGTGAATATCGCCCCTTCCCACCATACAGTAAAACAGGAGTATCATTTATCAAAGCCTCCTCAATCGTAGTCGAGGAAAAACTCATCAGCAAATGGGATGATCCCAAAAAGTAACCAAAAGGAACATCACATTCAAGAGAAACATTTTCAGGCAAATTACCTAGTAGAACTTTTAAAGATTTAAATGAAAAACTTTCAGAAGCCCTAAACTTAATAATTAATTTTATGTTTCTGCAATCTGATAATGCTTCGATGGTATCTAGAAACGTTTCTAACATCTCATCGGGAGTTTCAAAAATATATCTTTTTGTTCCATCTTTTGAAGTACTAGCTAGAAGAACCCAGAGTTGATGCTTTTTTTTACTATTTGATTGATTATTTAAAAGTATGGTAGGTTTAATTTTAATTATTGATCTACTCGGAATTTGATTTTTCACTACATAATCATACGACAGTGAGGTTTGAATTCCCAAAAAGCGATATCCACCAAATAACATGTTATTTGCAATTAGTTTGTGTTCCAATTCTGCAACACCCTCATGATGGTGGATGTGAGACCCATGACTTATAAGCATGGAAGAGACACCCCAGGATTCAGCTAAATACCCCAGCGTACATGTTACTCCTAGTGACATTTGAGAGAATATCATATCCGGTTTACAAAGCTTGAAGAATTTTTCTAAACCCAAAGATAAAAATTTTTGATACTGCAGATAGGATAATATATGTTTAATTTTATTCTGTTGGAAGACGCCAGTTAGTTCTTGAATACTCAAAATATCTAGTTTGAGGTCTTCTTCCAGAATTCCCAACATTATTTTATTATAATAATCTGAAGCGAAATCCTGTTTTTCTACCTCACCAAAATCGTTTAGTAAAGAAAGAGATAATTTAACAACCTTTCCTTCAGGTAAAAATTGATCATTAATACCATTTTTTGCAATTAAAAATTTAAGCATAATATAAAAATTATACAATTCAGAAAAAACTGATTTACCTTCCCCCAAACTGAAAAATAGAATGTTTGGATATTTTTGAATCAAATCTAAACAAAGTAAATTCATATTCTTGGCTGTACTGGGAATCATAACTTTGGGAGTATCTCTTTCCCTAATAGAAATCCTTTTAATCAAAAAAGAGTAAACCGGATTTAATAACTTCCTTATCAAAAACAGCAAAAAATTAGCCCGAGAATCATTTTTTGCAAACTCACTTCTTTTTAAAATTACATGTTTAATTTTTTTATCGCCTATCAAACTTGGGAATAAAAAGTGTAAATTGTTTTGTTCATTAATATACCAAGGTGAAATGCCAATATTTTTTTTCGGAGCTAAAGTAATAAACTCACTGTATTTCCCAAGAGCCAAAATATTTTTTAATAAGCGAACATTCCAAACAATTGTATAAAATGCAAAAAATGTATAATAAATAAACATTTTTACAAAACATTCAGAATAATTTTTAGGAACGATATTCTTGGCAATAATTTCCAGTGTGGAATATATTCTCATACAGTCTGAATTAATAATTTCGTAATCCTTACGATTAACATATGAGGTACTGTTAACTGTACAAATATTGTGCTCCTCAAAAATGGATTTTATTTCAGGATGTGTTGATAGGACATCGATTTCATTCAATGTATATGGTAAAGTATCTGCTTTTCTTATCACGTGTTCTGCGTCTTCTTTTGTTTCACAAATGAGTAAAATACAATTCATAATGACAAAATCTATTGTTGAAGGGCACCAAAACAACTGGTGAAACTATTCTCTATTGAATTTAAAAAAGTTATCATTCAACTTCACACTCATGATTAATAGATACAATCTCTCCCATATTGTTTTTATTGATCTCGATAATCCTTTTAAAACCTTTTTGCTTTGCCTGTTGACAAATTTTTCTGTGGGACATCTCCATCCATTTGGCTTTAAACCCTCGCAAATAATAAGTGTTGAAACCATGATCAGTAAAATGTGTATAACATGAATTCTTGCTAATTGGCATGCCTTCTATCATAGCCATGTTAGCTATTGCAGGTGCAACAAACGGAGGCATGTGACTGTCACAAGTTAAATTCCAGTAAACTTCCAGAGTTTTAGGAATATATAAGGCTGTCTCTCTTCTGTATGAATTCGACAATTTGCCAAGGTCATTTAAAAGGCTAATTAGTCTATACTCTTTACTAAAGTTGGATTCAAATGGGTTTAGATGAGAAATGTTTTTAAAAGATTTCAGTATAATTTTGTACCTGAATTGAACAAGATCGAGTTTGTGCTGTCTGGTTGCCAACCTATAATTATCACCTCCCCAATGTGTCCCTTTTTTTTTAACATCATTAGCGAAATAAAAAGATTCCCTTACACTTAAATTAGTTGCAATAAAACTGATAATAGAATAGTAAGAATTCCACATTGCTGAGAATATAAATAATGGTAAAAACGTATATAACAAATATTTTTTTACCACCATTTTCTTCATTGACATATTAATCATTTTCAAAAGTTTTAAACCTAAATATATGTAACTGTGACATGATCATTATATAAGCTATATAAAGTTGAAAACCTTTAAAATATTGAAAAGGGACGAAATATAAAACTATTGCTAGCGCCAAAAGAATTTCAACTTCAATCAAAGAACCTAATTTAAATTTGTTATATAACCTATTTAAAGATAGATCCTTTTGTGATAAAAACTTGAAAACAATAAAAAAAAGAGAAGGGAATAAAAATATGATATTGCCTCCCAAAGATGTATCCGCAGAATTAGTTTGTGCTTCATTCATTAAAAAAGTCTCAGTGTAAATTATTGAGTAAAACACTAACACAAACACAAACACAAAACCTATCATAGTAAAAACATGAAAAAAATTTTTATAGTATTTAAATCTCAAAAAAATATAACTATATATAAATCCCAAAATTAACAAAAAGGAAACTTTTGAAAATGATATTACTAGAAGGAGAACAATTGATATTAACGAAATTATTAATTTATTTGATGGTGTAACAAAATCTTTATAATTAAATGTATTTATGAAAGTAAAAATTATACTAATAAAAATAAAGGTTAGAATTAATGCAAAGTTATAACTCGATGACCCAAGATACTGATAACGCTCTCCATTAAGATATCCAATTAACTGATATGGTAGTGGTAAGAGAAACAAGACAGAAAACGGGACCCAATACTTAAAAGTCTTTTCATCTATTCTGGTAAAATTTAATTCGTTCGCAAAGTAGTCACCGACTTCTTTAACGCAAAAAATAAAAGACAGGAAAAATAGTGGGGCAATTAATATTGGTGCGCATATATAAAAAAAAGTAATTGTGTTTATTCCTAACAATCCGCTAAGGGATCCATAAACAAAATGTGAAAATGTATGATAATTTAAAGGGACCAGTCCATCTATACCGCTACTACTTACTCCATAACTCTTGAACATACCAGCTATTGCTGGAAACCATACTGCATCACGGTGAGCCCACGCACCTGTTACAATTTTTTCTTTAATTAGTGGATGGGAAAAGAATTCTATATAGGGTACTGTTGTAAAGCATATTCCTAGAAAACAGAAAAATAAACATAATAAGAGAGT
>CAZOTX010000128.1:0-5068 GCA_964582835.1 uncultured Pseudomonadota bacterium
GCAGGGTTGTTTTGCCCACGCCATTTTTTCCAGACAATAAAATACATTTCCCTGGATAAAGAGACAAATTAGTACCACATAGAATTTTTTTTCCAGAAAATGATTTTTCTATCCCACGAAAATCAAAAAGAGGTAAGTTCATTCTAAAAACTCCTTTTGACCTTGAAGATAGCTCATTAAAGTGGTCAACAGAAATGAAAGTAATAATAAAACCAGTCCAAGCGCAATTCCCTGGGAAAACTCTCCTTTACTTGTTTCCAAGGCAATGGCAGTGGTAATATTGCGAGTGTAGCCCATGATATTACCCCCAATCATCATTGAAATTCCAATCTCAGAAATAATTCGTCCAAATCCAGTAATAATTGCAGCCAGCAAAGCGAAACGGACTTCAAAAAAAACTGTCAGCATACTGAACCACGGTGGTGCTCGTAAAGTACGAGCTGTTTCCCATACTCGCCTGTCTGCCGCTTGAATTGCAGCATATCCTAATGCTACCAAAATTGGGAAACAAAGTATTATCTGCCCTATTACCATTGCTGTCTGTGTGAACAATAATTTCAAATCCCCAAATGGCCCTTGTCTTGTCAGCAAAACATAAAGAAATAATCCGATAACAACGGTGGGTACAGAAAGAAGAGAATTAAAGACAGTAAGTATAATTCGGATCCCTGGGAAATTGCCATGACTCAATGCAAATGAAACCAGAAATGCCAAAGGTGTGGAAAACAAAATTGCTTTCAGAGAGACAGAAAATGAAAGCAGAACTATTGACCATAATTCAGGATCTCCAGTAAAGAGTAATTGTAAAGCTTGTTGAGTAGTTAAAAGCAGTCCGTTCATTTTAGTTTATAATTGCAGTAGGAATAAATAAAGACTGACCATCAAGTCTAAATTGACGAATCTTTTTTTGCCCTTCTACTGAAGTTATCCAAGCTATCAGGGACATTGCCCCAATGTAATTGACTCCCGGAAAACGTGACGGATTCACCGCAATAATGCTGTAAGGATTGCGTAATTCAGGATCACCTTCAACCAACAATTTGAGTGATAATTTTGAGTGGAGAACTAACCAAGTCCCTCGATCAGAGATGGTATAGGCGTTTAAGTCACTGGCCATTTGCAGCACTCGTCCCATTCCACGTCCTGTTTCTCTGTACCACGTATTTGAAGGTTTCAAACTTGCCTTTTTCCAGAGTGTGATTTCCTTTTTATGGGTACCTGAATCATCCCCTCGAGATACAAAAATGTGTTTACCACGAGCAATTTTTTGAAGAGTTTTAACAGCATTTCGCTGTCCAAGAATTTCTGCAGGATCATTATCAGGACCGACAATAATAAAATCATTGACCATTACACTCCGTCTATTCACACCAAATCCTTTGTCTACAAAGCGTCTTTCAGCATTAGGTGCATGAACTAATACTACATCAACATTTCCATCTTGACCCAACCTAAGGGCATGACCTGAACCAACGGACAAAATGTGCACTGTATTCCCAGTTTTTTTTTCAAAAAATGGAATTAATGCTTGAAGTAATCCAGAGTTATCCGTGCTGGTTGTGGTAGCTAATCGAATTGGTTCTGCGAGAATAATTCCGCTACTAAAATAACAAAATAGGAACCAAAGCAATTTCTTTTTCACAAGAAATATTTGAAATCTTGAAATAACGTCAATTCTTGTCATATAGCCACACTTTTACTTCTTCTCCTTCTGCAAACCCTTCGGATTCTTCTTCTGTAAGTAGAAATCCATCAGCTTGTGATGTTGTAGAAAGTATTGAAGCTCCACCGGCTGCTATGAAAAACGCCCTTCCTTTTTCAATCCTAAGACGAACGTATTCTACTCTACCAATTTGTGAGGAAATTTTAGTGGCCAGTTTCACAATTTGACTACGGTATGGCCATTCTTCGTAACAGCCACTCATCAATCTCAGTGAACGTCCTACAAAATAATCATAAGCCGACAAACATGAAACGGGGTTACCTGGGAGTAAAAATACTTTTTTCATTCTGCCAGCAGATCCACCAGGAATCAATCCAAACCCTGTAGGTGCAGCAGGACGCATAGAGATTCCGTGTACCAGTAATTCGCCAAGTTCATCAATCAAAGTGGGGCCATGATCTTCAATACCTACGGAAGTTCCTCCAGTCATGCAAATTAAATCTGCATTGGAGTCACTTAAGTGTTTCCTGATCAAATTCCTTTCATCCTTTAGATGATGAACTGCATTCAAAACTCCACCATCTCTTTGAATTAAAGCTCTCAGCATTACAGAATTGGAATCAACAATTTTTACTCCAGTGGGCTTTTCTCCTGGTTTTAACAATTCATTCCCAGTTATGATTAATTCGACTTCCGGTTTACGAACCACTTTAATGGTTTTCAATCCCACACTTGCTAGGACTGCTATATCCTGAGCACGTAGACGTCGACCCTGCTTGAACAAAGTCTGTCCCTGTTTTACATCTTCACCAATCTTGCCAACATGTTTTCCGGGAGTAACGGCTTCAGAGACTTGAATTTTCTTATCAAATAATTCTGTATGCTCTGCCATCAAAACAGCATTTGCGCCTTTAGGAACAGGGCTCCCTGTCATGATCCGCAACGCTTCACCCGGCTGTACTACTTTTTTAAAAATCTTTCCTGGAGTTATTTCTCCAACAACTTGGAACATTAATGGATTGTAAGAAGAGGCACCAAAAGTAGATTCTGCATTCAGGGCATAACCGTCCATCGCTGAACGATCAAAATTTGGAACATTTTCTGGAGAATTGATATCATTTGTCAATGTCCGCCCACATGATTCTATTGTCGAGATGTTCTCAGAAGATAACAATTGTGAATGATCTTTTATCATTGATAGTAAGGTATTTACAGGTGTACGCTTAAGGAATCCTCGCATACGGATTTCAGCTTTTGTCATTTTCTTTAGAATCTTTAAGCAATTAATTGTATGTAATAATTAAGCACTACACTTTAATCCCCAAAATATAGATCTAAAAAGCAAATTTGAAAATATTTTTCATAAAATCATGAAAATATAATACTTTGTTCATCTAAAGATTGGATGTGTTCAGACAAGACGAAGTCATCAGGTGACGGTCGCAGAAGAGACATGTTAGTTTTCTGTGAAAAATTTGCTTGATCCCTAAACTAAAAATCAAGCCTTTTCTTCAATTGGTGGAACCGGATCAAATAAGTCCCCCTTCCAATCTGTCTTGTTACCGTAGCGTTTTTGTGCCTCTTCAAGTGATTCAATCTTTTCGGGACCCCGGTTTTGAAAGAGTTCCTTTTCAATTTCAAGAAACCCCCTCAGAAGCATACCAGCTCCTTTGTAAAAATTTGCACTAGGCGCATATTCGACATTTTCACAGCATGTAGGGCCCCAAATAAGAAGGTGTTTTTTTAAGAAATTTGCTTGAAAATCAAGCCACCGGCCTTCCTCTTCCTCGTCTTTAGAGTTGGTTTGTTTGATGATTAACCAATTCATGATTTCCAGTTCGAATCCGAGGGTGTCTTCTGGCTCTGGCAATTCTCCTTCCAACTTTTCCAAACCAACCTCCTTCATAAAACCTCTAACTGATGCCAGTGGAGCTTGAAAGACACTACCGGCCAGATAGTAAGACTCGTATGGCATAACATCGGGTTTGTGGGGACCTAAAAATAACTGGACAAATTCGTATTCCACTTCATCCCCCCCTTGTTTTTCTAGATAGTTGCGAATTTCTTCCCACCCTTCTCTCATCAAAGGAGACAGTTGGGCGGCTCCTTTAACCCTCTCTGAAATACGATCCAATAGTGATAGCAGTAAATTAACATCTGGTTCTTTCCAAAAAAGATGCACAAATAGACCGTAATACTTTTGACGAAGATTTGCTAACTCTTTGTCTCCAATCATAGTTTTACCTCCCTAGATATCTTCCTCAATATCCCCACCAGCCTCAAAAAGAAGATGTTCCATTTGTCTTGCAATGAATGCTTTGTATTCGGAACTATCCTCAAGCAAGACGTCCGGATGGTTCTTTCGTAATTCTCGCTCTTCCAAAACAGCTCCTCGCACCGCGTTTTCAATCCGTCCAAACAAGTGTTCGTTGCTGCCAGGTATATGGTCAATCACATCTTGTTTCCACCAGCGTACCCAAATTTTGCTGTAAGGACCTTTTTCAAAAAATTCTGCCGATGATTTTACGGCTTCCAAAGAATCAATTTCTGCTCCTTCTCTTAATCCCTCAACTTCTCGCCATTTCTTCAATGACTGGTCCCGAATAAAGGCATCAAGAGCAGCATCCATGAATTCCTTGTTCTTGCTTTTACCTCGTTTATTCGACCTTTTTTTCCTTCGTATTTCGTTCATTTTAAGGATCCCATCCTTTTTCAACTTCCATCATTGCCACTACTGTCCTACATTCTGGACACATTTTAAGGATGTTTTTTCGATCTCCTGAAAATGTTTGTTTTAGTGATTCAATTTCGAATAATTTTGACTCAACTGCTTCCAGAGCTCTTCGGTTGATAAAGGGCTTCTCACATTTTGCACAGGGAACCATTTCATCTTCAGCAATAATCCTATATTCAAGTGCTTGCTTTTCAAGAAATAATTCGCCCCTGAGTGTGACTACATTTTCAGGGCATACTTGCTCACAAAGTCCGCATCCTATGCAGTTGATATGTTTTAAGTAGAGACTGTTGCTGTCTTCATCAAACTTAAAGGCATTAGTCGGGCAGACATTGGCACATGAGCGGCATAAAGTACATCCTGAATCACGTACTTCAGGCAGAGCAAATGGCAAGTCGGGAGAAAGTTTCACTACTCCAGGTTCTTTACCTGTTTGTTCAAGTAAACTTTCAAGAACTTCAGCCATAATTTCACGATTCCCTGTTTGACGGGGAGTAGACCAGCTAGGAACCAAGGGGGCTTCACCCTCACTCAACAGCGAAACAAATTCATTAATAGCCCCAACCGCGTCTGCTTCCATTCTCTCTTCGACAGTGGCTATCCGCACCCTCTCCTGTCCTAATTCAAATTTATTTAAAACCAACTTTGTAAAATCATATTTTTGAAATAGT
>CAZOTX010000129.1:0-5029 GCA_964582835.1 uncultured Pseudomonadota bacterium
ATTCAAATGGAATTTCCAGGCTATTTTTTAATTGTTTCAGAATTTATCAAATGGGCGAAAGAACACGGTGTCTCAGTGGGACCTGGGAGAGGCTCAGGAGCAGGTTCACTGGTCGCATATGCCTTACTCATCACAGACATTGATCCTTTACGGTACGGACTACTCTTTGAAAGATTCCTTAATCCATACCGTGTAAACCTCCCAGATTTCGATGTTGATTTTGATGTAGAAGGTAGAGAAAGAGTCATAGAACACGTTCGTGAAAAATATGGTGAAAAAAATGTCTGCCAAATTTCCACTTTTGGCTCTCTCAAAGCCAAGGCTGTCGTCCGTGGTGTAGCTCGGGTACTGGATTTTCCATATTCCGAAGCAGATAAAATAGCAAAACTTATTCCTAATGATTTGAATATCACGTTAGATCAGGCACTTTCTAAAGAGCCTGAACTGACAATTCTTGCTTCAGAAGGCAGTGAAAATGAACAACGTTTGATTAAATTCAGCAGGCAGTTGGAAGATCTGAACACTCATTTGGGTACCCATGCAGCAGGCGTAATCATTATGGATCAGGATATCCGTGAGGTGATGCCAGTATGCACTGGAAAAGACGGCACGCTGCAGTCAATGTACCCAATGAAATACGCTGAGGATCAGGGTGCGGTTAAGTTTGATTTCCTTGGTTTACAAAACCTATCCACCATTGATAATACTCTGGAACTTATCAAAACAAACAGACCGGGTTCGACCGAAATCGACATATCCATTATACCCATGGACGATTCCTTAACTTTTGATTTATTTTGCCGAGCAGATACAATAGGAGTTTTCCAACTGGAATCAGCGGGCATGAAACGCCTAGTTTCTAATATGCAGCCCTCAGTTTTCGGAGATATTGTTGCGATTCTAGCGCTTTACCGTCCGGGTCCCCTTGGTTCAGGAATGGTTGAAGATTATGTGCAGTGCAAACACGGACGAAAACGGGTAATTTATCCTCACCCGTTGATGGTGGATATTTTGCGGGAAACATACGGTGTCCTTGTTTATCAAGAACAAATAATTCAAGGAGTACAGGTTCTTGCAGGATTTTCTTTGGGACAGGCAGACTTGTTACGACGAGCGATTGGGAAAAAAACTCCTGAAATCCTGGCAGAACAGCGTTTACAATTCGTTGAAGGGTGTCTAAAAAACTCTGAGTTTGTTGAAAAATGTCCGCAATCCAGTACACCTAAAGAAAAAGCCAATGAAATATTTGACACAATTAATTATTTCTCAGGTTACGGTTTTAACAAGTCCCACAGTGTTGCCTATGGATTGATTTCCTATCAAACTGCATATCTCAAAGCACATTATCCCGTTCAGTTAATGGCTGCATTGTTCAATGGTTCAATCAACAATCAGGACAACATCATCAGTTACATTAGTGAATGCAAGGCCATGGGTATTAAGATTTTACCTCCAGATGTAAATCATAGTGCAAAAACTTTTACTGTTGGATCATCCGGTTTCAAAATTACAGTAAGAACAATCTCTCACTTCGAACGTGACTTCAGCGGTACTAGTCCAACAAGAGAAACAGTACCTGAAGAATGGTTTAAGCCTCTGCACAAATCACTTATTTTTCTTAAAAATATTGAATTCAAAGAGGAAAATGAATTCCTGAATACTCTTATTAAAACCACTGAATCTACAATCCTAGAATTAAGTCCGCTAAACTCTAAAGACATTCCTGAAATCTTTGATTTGCAGGCCCCATTTTCTGAATGGCTGCGCCGGGAGGCCAGGGTTGAAGTCATTCGTTTTGGTTTAAATGCAGTTAAAAACGTTGGTGGTAAAGCAGTTGATGCAATTTTAAAGGTACGTAACGAACATGGGCAACTTACTGATTTTATGGAGTTCATGAAAAAAGTTGATTTGAAGGAAGTAAATAAACGAATGATTGAAACGTTAGTTAAGTGTGGTGCCTTCGATTCGCTGCATGAAAACCGTTCCGAACTTTTTGCTTCAATAGACAATGCATTTCATTTAGCACAGGAATTTCAGCGTGCTGACGAGCCTTCTCAGGATTCATTGTTTGAATTGATGGATGCCGCTGATGCAAAAGCAACTGAAACTCAGCTTGAATTCCCTAAAGTCAGAAACTGGCCCAAACGGGAACGTTTAAATCAGGAAAAGGCGGCACTGGGATTTTATGTTTCAGGACATCCGCTGGACAGCTATGTCTCAGAAATTAATATTCTGGCTACCACCACTGTTAAAATGAAAGATGGTCTGCATGCCGAAAAAGATAAGGTGTCTTTGGCTGGAATCATTGTCAATAAAACCGTCCGTTTAAATCAAAACAATGAAAAGTTTGCCATTGTCACACTTGAAGATTCATGGGGAACAATTGAATTCCCCGTATTTGCTTCGGTATATGAAAAGGTGGAAGAACTGCTGGAAAGTGACGATCCGCTTTTGATATCCGGACGGGTGAATTATCGTGATGAAGAGGTGGGAATGTTTGTTGAAAATGTACACAAACTGAGTCAAATCAGGGAAACTGAGGCAAAAAGCATGTTGATAAAAATAGGTTCAGAATCTCTGAATCAAGAATCTATCAGTTTACTAAAGAAGACCCTGCAAAAATTTTCTGGTGACAAACCTTTCACATTTGCAATTCAAGCGCCTGAAGCAGTTTCTGTAACCATTACCCCTGAAGAACGGATCAACATTACTACATCACTGATTGAAGAATTGGAGGAAATTCTTCCTAACCAAACCCTAGAATTTAATTACCCATCTCTTAAAAATTTTCAATAAATTTGAGAAATTATTACTCGTTTTTTGTCACAGATTTTAGTAAACTTGTTTCAGATGATTTTCCGTTTTTTTTAACATTCTAGGTACAGCTAGCGTAGAACCAGTATACGGAGTATATCTTATAAATTCATGTACTCGTCCTGCTTAGTGATCCTAAATTTACACCAAGTAGTGGATTACAAGCGAAAAAATTTTGCAATAAGCAGGAATAATGAGGTAACAATTTTGAAATAGAAATAGATACGTTTGTTAAGCTTCAAATACAAATGCAGTCAATGTGCAGCAGTTTATGAAATTGAACCAGAATTGATGCTGTGTCCTGTCTGCTCTGCCACACAAAAAAATGGTCAGCCGCTTAATGGAGTTCTGGAAGTACAACTGAAAGGTCGTTTATCCAGTCACGATCCACTGGACTTTTTGCCTGTGGAGCGCGATTATTTTCCAACAATTCCTGTTGGAAATACCCCTCTGTGGCATCCAGAGAATCTTTTGGAAAAATATGCTTTCAAAGAATTATATTTGAAGGATGACGGCGCAAATCCCACTGGTTCATTGAAAGATAGAGCTTCTTTTTTAGTCGCTGCGTTTGCCAGAAAACACAGAATTCGTGAAGTTGTTGTAGCCTCTACCGGAAACGCAGGCTCCTCCATGGCCGGAGTAGGGGCTGCTGCAGGACTAAAAGTCAAATTATTTTTGCCCAGGAATGCACCCCCAGCTAAAATGATCCAGTCCCTTCAGTATGGTGCAGATGTAATACTGGCGGAAAAAAATTATGATCAGGCCTTTTCACTTTCACTGGAATATTCCAGAATTTGTGGTGGAATGAACCGCAACACAGCATACAATCCTATGACTGTGGAAGGAAAGAAAACAGTCTCTTTCGAAATTTTCAATCAACTCGAAAAAGCACCTGATCATGTTTTTGTCGGAGTTGGAGATGGTGTAATTCTATCGGGCATTTACAAAGGATTCCGAGACCTGCTACAGCTTGGTATAATTACCAAAATTCCCACTGTTCACGCGATACAGGCCTCTGGAAGTAACGCAATTTCCCGTGCACTAGAAACAGGAGTTTTTGACTGTCGAAATGCAAAAACCGTTGCCGACTCGATTTCAGTAGATGTTCCAAGTAACGGACACCTTGCAGTTAAAAATCTGCAGGCACACAACGGACATTGTATTACAGTGACCGACAAAGAAATTTTATCTGCTCAAAAAGAGCTTTCTTCAGCCTGCGGACTTTTTTCTGAACCTGCTGCAGCCACATCTTATGCAGGATTTTTGAAACAAAAAACGTCTTTGGACTCAGATGAAACCTGTGTGGTTTTGTTAACCGGTAATGGACTAAAAGATACTAATTCTGCAGCAAAAAATATTATTCTACCTGAAAAGGCTATAAACTCGCTTGATGAAATTACATAAAAATTTTCTATAATTCTAATCTAAAATAATATGATAGATTTAACTCTTAACGATTCAAAAATTCAGCAAAATGTAAAACACTGCAGGGAACGAAAAATCATACTTCCCACCTTCGGACAGATGCAAAATCCAGAAACAATCTCCGACGAAATCAAGGAAGAACTCAAAAACGTTGGTTTGTGGGAAATACATCCGGCCAATTTATTTCGGATTTCCTGGAAAAATGAACCTATCTCAGAGGGAGGTGGTTTTGGAGATGTAAATTATGTTGTGATTCCTCCAGAGCTTTCTGGTGTAAAAGCAAAAATAATCGCCTTAGTTGGCAAATGGTTTCCAACTGGAGCACACAAAGTTGGAGCAACGTACGGCTGTCTTGCTCCAGCTTTAACGACTGGACAATTTTGTCCTGGAGAAACTAAAGCAGTTTGGCCCTCTACTGGAAATTACTGTAGAGGTGGAGCTTATGTTTCTTCCCTTTTGGGATGTGATTCAATTGCAA
Organism: uncultured Pseudomonadota bacterium; assembly: GCA_964582835.1. GTDB lineage: Bacteria > SAR324 > SAR324 > SAR324 > NAC60-12 > Arctic96AD-7. Next base: position 4,718 of record CAZOTX010000129.1, read on the forward strand.
TCCTACCAGAAAACATGTCTAGCGAACGTTTTGCATGGCTGGAAAAAGTGGCTGGAGAAGTGATTGCAACTCCAGGATGTGAGAGTAATGTGAAAGAAATATTCGACAAATGTTGGGAATTGAAAAACACGCGAAACGATATCCAGATTTTCAATCAGTTCGAAGAATTTGGAAATCCACTTTGGCATTACATGGTAACAGGAAAAGCTGCTGAAGAAGCTCTCTTAGGAGAAATGGAACCCAAGAATCGGTTTGCTGGTGCCATTTCCTCTTCCGGGTCTGCAGGATCAATGGCCTTTGGATATTATCTTA
>CAZOTX010000130.1:0-1104 GCA_964582835.1 uncultured Pseudomonadota bacterium
TTAAACCTCCAATGTTTCCACCTGCATGGGTAATTGCTGCTAATCCCCCAATCATACAAATTCCCAGCCAATATTTTCGAATTTTATGCATTAGACTAACCTTTAAATGTAAAATAGAAAGAATTTTGACTAAACTTTTAGAGGCGGATGTATTATTTTTACACACAGTAAACTATCAGGTCGAACGTGTAAAAAACAAGACACTTATTTGAGATGATTTTTTTTAGTAATTCTGCGATAATGTTTGATCGATTTCCCATCTAATTTATTTTTCTAATTCTATTTACTTATGGCAAAAAAAAGGAAACAAAAAAAAACAGGGATGATAAAGCGTCAAAAACAAAAGCGTCAAAATAAATTGAACCAAAGACGTAAAGCGATTCCAAGGCGAAAACTTAAACAAGCAGGCTCTTCCAAACAACTTGAACAACTTTTAAATGCTTTACCCACCCTGGTATTTGAACCAGAATTGATGGATTTTTATATGAGCAAGGAAAAACTACGGGTATTGCTGGAAACTGAACAAACAGAAATCGAAATACTATTGGAGCTTTTGACAGAGGAGTTTATTTCAGATTTTGACCAGAGACTTGAGGAGTTGGAATCAGCACATTCTGAAAAATCAATAAAATCTGTGTTGGCAAAAGCAACACGTCATCAAATTGCGAACAGTGACAAAATACCGCACCTTTTGAATCCGGTGCTAATTGCACTTTTCCTGAAAACACGTTCTTCAGTAGAAGGGGAAGAACTGAATTTAAGTAGTTTGTCTACTGCAATGGAGGAGTTTGATGAACGAAATCATGATTTTATTCAGGATCTTACCAAACAAATAGAGGAGTCAGAAAAAGACGGTTCCATTTTAGATTCCAAAGAAGAACTTCAGGGAAAAGAACAATCTGAAGAACGTGAAAATGTAATTGAATTAGATATTTATAAAAAATTTCTGTCACTTGTTCCTGCTGAGAAAAAAATGCAGATGGAAGATGATTTGGAAATATTCCTGGTTGATTTTGAGCCTCCTGTTGTTTCAGAATGGGACGCAGAATTGATCAATAATTTCATGGGGAAATGGTTTTTGGAATACGCTAACCCTTTGGAAGA
>CAZOTX010000130.1:1204-5021 GCA_964582835.1 uncultured Pseudomonadota bacterium
AAATTTTAATTTTGGATGATGAGCACAGTATTAGGTGGGTTCTGGAACGTACTATGTCTCAAGCTGGATATATTCCTTATCTAGCTAAGGATGTTCAGGAAGCCAGAAAACTGCTTAGGGAACATTCAATACGTCTTGTTTTTGTTGACATCAATTTACCAGGACACGACGGACTTTCATTTACTAGAGAAATTTTAGAAGAATTCCCGTCTCTGTTGACAATCGTCATGACCGGTCAGAGTACTCTATATAATACAGTTGAGGCAATGAAGGCTGGCGCTTTTGATTTTGTGACTAAGCCTTTTAACATTGATGAAATTGAGGAACTGGTAGAACGTGCTCTTCGACTTCCAGCGAATACACAAGAAAATAATGGGAAATTATCTAGAAAAAAAGCAGAAGATTTACTGATCGGCCAAAGTAAGGCAATGCGCGAACTATATAAGGCAATCGGAAGAGTTGCAGCTACAGATTTGACAGTACTTATTCAAGGTGAAAGTGGAACAGGTAAGGAACTTATTGCACGTTCCATTCACAAGCATTCTTTACGTTCTAATGAACCATTTATTGCAATAAATTGTGCGGCGATTCCATCAGAGCTAATGGAATCAGAATTATTTGGTCACGAAAAAGGTGCTTTTACTGGTGCAACTGATCGCAAGCGTGGTAAACTGGAAGTTGCCTGTCATGGGACATTATTTCTGGACGAGATTGGAGATATGCCTATGAGGCTTCAGAGTAAACTTTTGAGGGTCTTGCAAGAGAAACAGTTTGAACGCCTAGGCGGACACAAACTAATTACAACAAATATGAGGGTGATTGCTGCTACTCACCAGAATCTCGAAAACTTGATAAAAAATTCAAAGTTTCGGACTGATCTGTATTACAGGCTAAATGTTTTTCCACTTCACGTAATCCCGTTACGTGAACGACGGGAAGATATACCGATTTTAATTGAGCACTTTCTTCAAAAGGGAAGCAAAGAAATGGCTGTTGGACACAAAGCAATAGAAACCGAAGTGATGAATGTGTTTACTTATTATAACTGGCCCGGAAATATACGTGAATTGGAAAACACAGTCAAGAGCTTGATGATCACTAATGTCACTGGCACAATAATGCTGGATTCTTTGCCAAAGAATTTGTTCAAATGTAATCCCATAGTAGATTCTGGAGAAAATCTTGAAGAGATAGCAGTCAAAAAACTGGAAGTCTTGGTTCGAGATGCGGTTGAATTCGGCAGTGATTCACTTTTGGAGGAAGTACTTACTCAGGTAGAACGACCGCTACTGAAATTAACTCTTGAAAAAACCAAATGGAATCAGCAAAGAACCGCAAAATTATTAGGAATTAACAGAAATACTTTGCGAAAAAAAATTAAAACTTTGGGTTTAAAAAATCAAGGAGGAGTTTAAAAATGAAGACAGGAACTTCTGAAACAATGTTTCAAAGGGTTTTTGATGTAATCATGGATCGAAGAAAAAATTTTCCTGAAAATTCATATGTTACTTCCCTGATGGACAAAGGGATAGATTCCATTCTGAAAAAAATTGGTGAAGAATCTACCGAAGTAATTCTGGCCGCAAAAAATGCGAATAGAAAAGAGACAATTCACGAAATTACGGATCTTTGGTTCCACCTGTTAATCTTGATGGGATATCAGGGAATTTCTATAGAAGATATTTCACAAGAACTGAGAAAAAGGTTCGGCCAATCTGGCTTTGAAGAAAAAGCAAAACGTTAACAATCAACAAAAAGAAATAACAATGCCTTCCGCAACAAATTATAGTTCAATTTCAACAAAAATAGCTCAGTCGAGAATAGAGTCCGTGTTTCAACCATTTAAGAAACAAGGAATTCATTTTCGGAATCGTATTCTTGCACCTCCAACAGTTGACGACCATGCGGATGTAAATGGGAAAGTAACATTAGCATTAACCAAACATTACCGATCTTTAGCAAGGCAGGGGGTTGGTACTATCATTGTAGAGTCTGCCTATGTTTCAAAGCAGGGCAGAAGTCACGTCAACCAGCTGGGAATTTCTGATGAAGACCATCTTGATGGTTTGGGGAATTTAGCCCAGGGTGTAAAAAAAGAAGGTGCCACTATCGGAATTCGTCTCAGTCATGCAGGAGCATTGACATCTGAAAGTACTTGTGGGGAGCAGCCTGTAGGACCTTCAGTGTTGAATTTTGGTCGAGATTATGACACTAGTCGTGAATTCGATCAGGGAGATATTGAAGAGATTGTACTCAATTTCGTGCATGCAGCGGAACGTGCAGAAGAAGTCGGAATGGATTTTATTGAAATAAACGGGACTGAACAACAATTGATGGACCAATGTTGTTGTGTCAAACTAAACTCTCGTGATGACGAATATGGGTCAGCAAAAGTTGAGAATCGTATTCAACTGGCACTGGATGTAGTAAGATCGATCAAGAAACGTGAGTCTGTCAAAATTCCACTTAGTTATTATTTTTCAATCTTTGATAAAATTGAAGATGGATTCAAGCCCAAAGATCTAAAAAAAATGTTGAATCTTTTGGAAAATGGAGGTGTCGATATTTTCCATCCGCTTGCAATTCACGCAATGAATAAGTGTTTTGAAAACAAAGAACCTTTGTGCCATTGGTCAGCAAAGTATACTGACAAGCCTATGATAATTAATGGTAATATTAAATCATCACAATTGCTCGAAGAAGCAGCAGCACTGGGTTGTGCAGATTGGTTTGCAATGGATCAAAGTATTTTCGACCGCCTACAGTGGTATCAATTTTTAAAAAGAAAAATAGAGAAATAAAGTACTGGGTTAAGCTAAAAATGACACGTTCTTTTTTCAAAACATCTAAGGCACCCTTGCCTGTAGGACCTTATTCTCAAGCTGTCAGTTGCGGGGGTCTTCTGTTTGTTTCTGGGCAAATCCCTCTTGATCCTGTGAGTGGAGAGCTAATTGGGACTTCGTTTGCAGAACAATGCCACCGTGTACTTTTGAATCTAAAAATTATTCTTGAAGAAGGAGGTTCAGGATTGGACAATGTGTTGAAAGTTACAATTTACATGAAAGACCTTGCTAGATTTGGTGAATTAAATGAAATATACTCTGAATATTTTGATGTCTCTAAACCTGCCCGGGCATGTGTTGAAGTAAGTAATTTACCAAAAGGAGCAGAAGTTGAAATGGATGCAATTGCTGAAATTTTTTCTGTTAACAAATAATTTTAATAATAAAAATCAAATGTCAGCATTAAATGTGGCTATTGCAGGGTTTGGTACAATTGGCAGTGGTGTAGCTCACGTCTTAGAACAGCACAGCAAGGTAGCTGATGCAACCATTAATCTAGTGGGAATTCTAGAAAGTGATCCTCTTGGAAAATTTGCCCGCCCATGGTTCAAAAAAAGACCTGAATTATTTTATGAGAATGTGGAAAAACTCCTTGCTGACTCACAGGTTAATGTAATCGTAGAAACAATCGGAGGAAGCGGATTTGCCTATGAATTAATCACTAAGGCTTTAAAGAACGGAAAACATGTTGTAACTGCAAATAAAGATTTGATTGCGGTTCACGGTGCCGAACTGATAGAAATCGCACGAAGAAACGAACGTCATTTGCTTTTTGAAGCGGCTGTGGCTGGAGCAATCCCGGTATTGCGTTTACTAAAAGATTATTTACAAGTGCAGGATATTCAAGGTATACAGGCAATTCTGAATGGTACAACTAATTACATTCTGAGTGAAATGGAAAGCAACGACCTTTCTTTTGGGGAGGCACTTTCACAGGCGCAGGAATTGGGATTTGCAGAACAAGATCCGACAAA
>CAZOTX010000131.1:0-4998 GCA_964582835.1 uncultured Pseudomonadota bacterium
GTTAGTAAGTTTTCGAAAAAATATACCATGGCAAGAAGTACCAATAATCGTTATCATAAAAACCATTGTGCACCCCATTGTTGTTTGGATTCTGGCAACGCTGGTTTTTGGTGTCAAAGAATTAATCTGGGTTAAAGTATTGGTGATTTTAGCCGCCCAACCAACAGGAGTCAATCCATTCCTCTTTGCCAGTCGCTATAATGTGGGGAAGTCAGTTTCAAGTGGTGCCGCTTTCATTTCCACTGTTTTTTCAATATTAACCCTCAGTGTTCTTCTTGCATTTATTCAGTAAGGTTAATTTTAAATGGAATAAACAGGAAAAATATTTGCAAAATACCTTATAGATTAAATAAAAATTTATCTGATAAAATAACTTTTTATCCCAAAAAAGGAAAGAATGGCAGTATTAGAAATTGAAAGAAAAGGTAATGTTTTCATTGTAACTCTTAACGATCAGTCAAAGGGAAACGCAATCAACTCCGAGGTCCTTTCTGCCCATCGTCAAATTTTAACTGAGTTGGAAGCTGTAAAGGAAAATTCTGCTGTTATAATTACAAGTAGTCATCCAAAATCATGGTGTGTTGGCTTAGATTTTGAGTGGATTGTCGCTCAGTCAGAGAGGCAGATCGAAAGTACATTCAAAGAACTTGAAGAAGTCTTTGGACGCTGGGCATTGTTAGGTTTGCCTACGATAGCTTGTATTACAGGACACTGTCTGGCTGGAGGTGCTATTTTCGCTTCAGCACTTGATTTCAGACTGATGCGTTCAGACAAGGGATGGTTTGCTTTTACAGAAATTGACGTTAAAATTCCACTTTCTCCAATTCTCTATGAGATTGCGGATTTGTTGCCCAATAAACAAACAGTACGAGATCTTCTTCTCACAGGAAGACGGATAGGAGGAATTGATGCACAAAAGATGGGGGTGGTTGATGAGGCACATTTGCTAGAAAAGTTAATGCTGAGGTCACTCGAAATTGCTGAAGAGTTGGCACAGAAAGATTTAAAAACTTTTAATGTAATGAAAAAATTACTCAAACAGGGTCTTTTAAATCAAATCTCAAAAGAAAAAATGCTCGAAATGGAAACTGCGGACACACATCCTCAAAATACTTAATAGAAAAAATTTAACCAAAGTTGTTATATTTTAACTGTTCAATAAATCAGAGAAATAGCTTTTAAAAGTTGTGATTGAACGGTGCTCAAAATTTGACTTCTATTTTAATCCTACATAGCTCACCGTTTAATTCCCACTCAATACCATCAAGATTTTCCTGATGTATTATTTGGTTTGCAAGAGTTTCTTTGCAAATAAAATCTGAAAAAGCATACAGTGCTTTGTTCAGTTTAGCTGAACTTTGATGATGGATGAGGATCCTATCCATTACTTCCAAATCTGACTCCTTCCGCATGTTCTGTACTTTATTGACGAATTCACGTGCAAATCCTTCCTGAATTAATTTTTCACTCAATTGTGTATCAAGGGCAACCGTTAAGAGGTTATCAGTTTCCACCAGTAAACCTTCCTTTTCCTGGCGTTGAATCAAAATGTCTTCGGGAGCCAACTCCAATGTGTCTTTTCCCAGTTTTAAAAAAATATTCTTACCGTTTTGTATTGTGCGGATACTTTTAAAATCTAATCCGGAAATAAGTTGTGCTGCAATTTTCATTTTCTTTCCAAGTTTACTTCCCAAAGTCCTGAAATTAGCTTTGGCACTCAGATTTACAAGTTCATCTTCTTCCTGAGTGATGACTACTTTTTTGATATTCAGTTCATCTGTGATGAGTTCTGAAAGGTCTTCCAAAACTTGTTTTGCTGCCGGATCACGTGTGACAAGGAGAATTTTTGGCAGAGGCTGGCGAATTTTTAACTGATGTTTTGCCCGTAACGACCGTCCCATTGTAACCGTAGAGAGGACTAAATCCATACGGTTTTCCAGTTCAATATCCCTTTTAGTAGTATTCGGCTCGGGAAATAAAGCCAAATGGACGCTTTGACAATCTTTTTTATGTCGCAGTGTCCTGTAAATTCCGTCTGCGATGTAAGGAATGAATGGAGCTATTAATTTGCTAAACTCAATGAGCACAGTGTAAAGTGTAGCATAAGCTTCCTGTTTGTCCCTACCTTGACCTGCTTTCCAAAATCGTCTTCTGCTTCGACGTATGTACCAATTTGTCAACAAGTCTATGAACCCAACAAATGGGGAAACGGAGCGGTTTAGATTATAGCTGTCCATCTCTTTTTGCACTTCTGCAATAAGTTTATTTAATCGTGAAACAATCCAGCGATCCAAAGGATTGTTGGTTTTTATCGAAAGATTCTCTGGACTGGGTTCCCATCCGTCGATTTTGGCGTAGGTACAGAGAAAAACAAGTGAATTCCATAGTGGAAGGAGTTGCTGCCTTGTCGTTTCAATCAGGCCTGTTTCAGAAAAACGTAAATCTTCTCCACGGACAGCCGGGCTGTTTAGCATATACAGACGGACTGCGTCGGCACCATATTTTTTCAGCATTTCATTAGGATCTGGATAGTTTTTCAGTCTTTTACTCATTTTTTTTCCATCTTCAGCCAGAATAAGACCGTTCACCACACAATTGTTGAATGCTGGAGTGTCAAATAATGCAGTTCCTAAAACAGCAAGGGTGTAAAACCAACCTCGTGTCTGGTCTAATCCCTCACAAATAAATTCTGCAGGAAAGTTTGCCTCAAACCGCTCTTTATTTTCAAACGGATAGTGCTCCTGAGCATAGGGCATTGATCCAGACTCAAACCAGCAATCTAAGACTTCTGGGACACGTTTGTATTTTTTGCCATTTTTTTCAAAAATCAATGGATCCACAAAAAGTTAGTGTAGGTCAGTAATTTTATTACACGAGGCTTCTTCCAACTCTGAAACACTACCAAAGCAACAAATTTCACCGTCTTCACTCTTCCAAACTGGAAGCGGGGTTCCCCAGAAACGGTTTCGACTGATGGCCCAGTCACGTGCATTTTCTAGCCATTTGCCGAAACGTCCGTCTCGAATGTGTTCAGGTACCCAATTTACAGCTTGGTTGTGAGCAACCATTTTGTCTTTTATTGCCTCAACATTTACAAACCATGTCGAAATTGGTTTATAAATCAATGGGGTATCAGTACGCCAGCAAAAAGGGTAGCTGTGTTGTGCTGTTTCGTGGTGGAACATTTTATGTTCTTCTTTTAGGCGCTTGACAATCGATTTATCAGCATCTTTGATATTTAATCCAGCGATAAATCCCATGTAATCATCAAAGTTGCCTTCATCATTCACCGGATCAAAAATAGAAACATTTTCACGCTTAAAAATACGTACATCGTCTTCTCCAAAACACGCTAAATGTACGATTCCTGTACCACTTACATCGGTGACATAGTCATCCAAATGCACAGCCCAGGCATTGGTTGTATCTACTTTGTCTTTTGCAAAATCAAAGAGTGGTTCATATGTCATCCCCTTTAATTCAGAACCTTTTATTTCAGTCAATAATTCAGAGCTTTCTTCATCAAAATATGATTCGATTCTATTATTTGTGAGCAGATAACAATCCCCGCTATTTTTATCACGGATTTTTGAATACGTGAGTTTAGATCCTGCGCAGAGTCCCATATTGGCAGGTAATGTCCAAGGAGTTGTCGTCCATGCAAGAAAATATAAGTCCTCTTCTCCATTGATTTTAAAGCGTAAAGTGACGGAAGGGTCCTGTATATCTTTGTAATTAAGGTTTGCCTCAAAATTTGAAAGTGGAGTAGAAACTCTCCAGGAATAAGGTACCACCTTCACTCCCTCATAAATTAGGCCCTTTTCCCAAAGTCGCTTAAAAACCCACCAGACTGATTCCATGAAATCAATGTCCATGGTTTTGTAATCATTATCAAAATCAACCCAGCGTGCCATTCGCTCAACAGTTTCACGCCATTCACTAGTGTAGCGTAAAACAATAGATCGGCATTCTTCATTAAAGTTTCCCTGACCAAAATTTTCAATATCTTGCCGTCCATTCAAACCAAGACTCTGCTCGACTTCGAATTCTACGGGTAAACCATGAGTATCCCAACCAAATCTTCGTTCAACTCGGAAGCCACGCATGGTTTTGTAACGTGGAATAACATCTTTGATGGTTCCAGCTAAGAGGTGTCCATAATGCGGGAGTCCAGTCGCAAAAGGAGGACCGTCGTAAAAGCTGAAAGGTTTGTCTTTGGGACGTTCATCAATTGATTTTTGAAAAATATTTTCATGGCGCCAGAAATTTAGTATTTCTTCTTCCATTTGTGCAAAGCTGAGTTTGTTGGAAACCTCTTTCATTGTTTTGATAGATAGTAGATGGAATTATTATAAAATTGGTGGGAATATTAAACTAAAAAAAGTAAACAATTGTTTTGTTATTGCCTAGGGATTTTACGTGAGAAACTTACAGCAAGATTGAAATATTCCATGGCTAAAGTACCAAGATTTTCATCTTTTTGGGCAACTTTAATCTCACATGTTTTTACACCTTGTTTTAACGCGCAATAAGTCTGATAAATTGGAAGCATTTTTAGTAAATCTTTATCTTTTGAGACTTCAATATACTGATTTATAAATGAATCTAATAGATCATTTTTACCCAATCTGGTAAGTTCAATTGTCAAAGAAGAAATGTCATTTGCGGCATCTAGAATTGCTAATTTTTTGTGTATCTCCTGTGGACTGATAATACGAACCACATTCCCATTTAAGAAAATATGTTCAGGTAAAAAAGCTCCATGTCCCAGCACAATTCTACCTTTTTGTAGACGCTTGGCGAAAAGTCGTTTGTTTTCGTCTAAAAATTTTTCTAGAGGATGTCTGATCATATCTAAAATCGGCTGTGTCAAAGATGCTTCAAAATAACGTTTCAATTGAAAAAGCAAATCAATACACTGAGCTCTAAAAAGTTCCGGTTTACCCGTTTCTGCTTCTTTGTCTTTTGCTGGAGACATTGCATGAATTTCTGCAATTT
>CAZOTX010000132.1:0-4993 GCA_964582835.1 uncultured Pseudomonadota bacterium
TTTCATAACTGTACTCAACCCCGGCATAACGCATCATCATCTGCGGTGATTCAGCAAGGGCTCTTCCGGTGAAATAGATTAACTCCAACTTGGGTTGTTCGCTCATTGCTCTTTACTTTCTGTCTTCGTGTTCATTTTGATCCTGTTAAGAAACCTATTATGTACCAAAATTTGTTGTATTTTGCAAGAATTAGTGATTTTTTCTTTGAGGGTATCAAATTCATTTCTATTACATAAACTTAGGCTAATTTAGAACTAAATGATTTCTAATGATTAGTAAATTTGTAAACCACTAATTTAGAAAGAATTAGCATTAAATGGGGATAAAGCCCATCAATTTCCAAACCAAAACACCAACCATCCAGAAACATACTAAAAGTAGTAAAAAAAATATTACTCGTATCTTCTTCTTCATTAAAATCTCTTTCCCTCTGAATCCAAATGCTGTATAAAAAATTGTTTTGAGTAGTCGCAGTTCTCTTATGTAAATTTGGGCTACTATGGCCCAGATGGAAAATGCTATCCAAATTTTTAAATTAAATTACTGCTAATAACAAGAATTTGTTACACGTTGTCCATCTTTAGTAATTAAACAGCCCTCAACAATACTTAATACACCTGAACGTGTTGCAAAATTATAATCTTCAACAATTATTTTAACCTCTTCAGATTTTATATAACCAGAATCTTCAACAATATATTGAACTGCTTTCCTAAAATCTCTATCTCTTATCAAATCCTTCTTATCCATTCCTGCAACCTCTGCTTTTACTTTGGGAATAATTAAAAAGTTAAAATTATTTGTGTAAAGAATAGTTACTGCAATCAAAAAAGAACCAATTAGGATTGCTTTTGGAGTAGTTAATTTATTCTTCATTTTTCCTCTCTTTCATTAAATTTTTAAAAACAAGAGTCGTTCCAAAAAGTAATCTTAATTAGAATAGCCTATTTAGTTCATTTTTTCCCATTTAAATGGAACTAAGGTTTAATCTGAAGAGTGAATAATTTTACGATCAGTTGCATTCTAGCTCCATTAACAAAGATATTTTTAGATTTATGATTGCTTAATGAGAACTGAAAATAATCGTGTGCTTCTTATGGTTCAAATTGACAGATTAGAAGAGCAGAAAATAACGCATCAATCTGTATTTTTTCAAATAATGGTCAAGGCGAGAATTAAATATTTTTTCTAAATGGGTTTTGAACCTAGGCAGATTAAAGAGGGGTTAAATTATGACGGATACTTGAAAGACTTTCTAAGAGAAGGAGAAAGAATTTAGGCTTATCACGAATGAGGTAAATTTATGGGAGAATGAAAAGATTATACAAAAAAAGGAGACATTTAGATTAAAAAGGAAAGGATATCGGTTAATATATATACGGAGAAGTTTTAGTTTTTGATGAACGACTAACTGAGAAAATGCAAAAAGTAAAGTGGACCTTTTAAAAAAAACATAAATTATCTTTCAACATTATTGTCTGACAATCCTATCAAAATCAGATACACCCTTCTTAAACTATTTTCAAGATAGGAAAGCAATTTGACACTTTGTAATATAATCTCCTCACAAATCGGGTAATTCATTTTATTTTGATTTGAAATTGATAATTCAGTTGTACTGATTGAGGTTGGTTATTGGTCCACGTCATACAGTACTCTTGCATTTCTTCAGGTATTAACGTGGATTCTAAAGTAGCAATTGTTTTTTTTGGAAAAGCATCTACGATCTTGGTGCCATCATGATAGTGAATGTCAAAGATAAGTGGGTTTGAGGCTTCAAAGGAATAAAGCACTACATTTTCTAGTACTAACTTTAGGCATTCTTCATGAATTACTCGTGTTGGTAAATTTATTTCAACCTGATCTTCCATTTTTTGTTTTGGTGGCATTTGCATATAGACGACAGCTACTATTATAAACACCAAGAATGCTGCCATAGCAATTCCCACTATCCAAATCCTTGCCTTAGATACTGAAGGGTTTTCCATTGTTTTAATTCTGTCTCACTATTATTGTATAAATGTAACGTTGTACTATACAGTATATGTAACTAAGATGCAATTGGTTGAGCGAGTATCCATAGACTCACCATTGTATATGCGACCATTAATACAAGCATTGGATATTGACTGCGTAGAGCGGAACTGTGATCTTGTATTGTCCTCAGAGATATTAGGTGAGCTATGTAAACAGCAATGATATGTCCTAGTACTATTGCAATTACAGCAGTATACCAGGCAAACTTGGCTCCAACAATAGCAATGTTCACCTTGTAATGAGCCGTGCCGAATAAATTCCATCCAATACCTAATGGATCTGAGATTAGAGGGAAAATCAATTGTCCCTGGATAAGAAGATACGTTAGATAGTGAGCAAGATGATAGGCAAGAGAAATTGGGATAAGAGAATAAACAAAAACACATGCAATCTCAATAATGGTATTCTGAGTTCTGCTGGCTATTTTCATGAGAGCAGAAAAAACAAGGAATGTTAAAATAAAAATTGCTGAAAAACAAATGAGGCTTATAGTGCTAGCTACCATTTCATGTCTTAAAAATGGAGAAATCGTACCTAACCATTTCTGAATGGTTTCCCATACTGGAGTGGCTTCAAATCCATCAAAGGTTATTGTAGCCAAAATCAACATCAACAAAGACATGATTGAGGGGGAAACATTTTCATTTCTGAGTAATCCTACTGAATAAGGACGTAAGTTGAGTTCACGTTTATGGGGGGCAGCTGTTTTAAAGCAATAGCTACAGTCAATACATTGTTTATCGTGGTCTAAGCACCCAGATTTACAGGTTTTACATACATCGGTATCTGTAACTCTAAGTTCTGTAGGTGCAAAACGAGCCAAAAACCCAAAAATAAGTGAGAAGGCTTCACCATGACCGAGCCAATGTTCTTTTCCAAAAAAGAACATGCCTCCCCAAGTAATAGCCGAGTATACTATGGCCATCCATGCAATATTGACGGGTTCAGCTGAATGAGGGAAAACAAGCTCAGTCCATGCGAAACAAAAAAATAATACAAATCCGGGCCAAACGCCTAACCGTTCTGGATAAGAAAGATTCCTTGCAAGCTCTCCTGGGAGACCGACCCGTTTATAAAGGCATTCAATCCATTCAAAACTAATTTTCCATGGATTGATTAGCGTCCAAATATTCCCAAGTAGAGCAGAAAAAAAAGCAACCCCAACCCACCAAATTACCCAGACAAATACAGGGGCTATGTTCTTGGTAGCAACAGAAGTGCCTATCAATCCAGAAATGATTACTAATACTAACAACAATACAGATATCACCTTGAATGATAAGACTAGGGTTGGAGACACTAGGACTCTACCAATCCTCCAATTTAATAAGTTCAATCTTGGATAATCAAAGGTCTTATTGGTCTTTTTTACAAAGATGCCAATTATTCCGAAAGAAAGTATCACTGCTATGCCCGCACCAGAGATATATAACCATAAAGGTACAGGGAGGTCATATCTCTCACCAAATCCATGAGCATAACTTATAACAGGTGTAAAGTATAATTCCCATGTCAACCAAAACAGGAAAACGAATCTTAGTTTTATGTGTATTAAATTCAGATATTTCATTAAATTTACCTTCTGAAAGACGGTTAATTCTTTTTAAGAATATTGTAATTTTCATTGAGGGTGGGATTTGTTAGTCTTTGTCACACCCTCTCAGAAAATTTTGCTATTGCCAGTATCTTTAGTTAAGATACCGTTTGAATGTTAATTCGGATATACCTCAAGATATCCAATTGCTTGTTCCTCTTCCTCATGCTCACCATGGTCTCCATGGTCTCCATGGTCTGAAGTTCCTTCGGAATGATTGCCTTCTGCCTCATGTCCTCCATCTTTTTCTTTTTTATGTCCATGTTCTTCTTTGGAATGAAAGGTTATTTTGAATCTTCCAGTGGCGTTAGCCTCAAAAAATAGGTTCCCTAACTCGCCTTTTTTCACTTCGTTCTCAATGTCATAGCCATGAAGGTGCATACTTCCATTTTGCATGGTCTTTATTTTCAAGGTGACTCTGTCATTTTGTTTGACTCGTATGATTTTTGGGATGAGTTTTATCATGTTTTCTGAATCATGATGGTCATGTTCTATAGTCACTGAAATCTTCAGATCTTCCGCTTGGACTATACTGAATCCAGCCAAAAAAATTACAATAAAAAGATATCTGAGGCTAACTGGAAAAATAAAATTATTAAACTTCATAAGTTTCTCCTTTAAAAAAATTGATGATGAAATAATTAAGCAAATTCCCTAACTTGCCAGCAAGATCCTCATCCAAATTACAATTATAATTAGGATATCCTCATACTATCACGAGTTTACAGAACATCTAGAAATCTGTTAGAAAACAGACAATAGCTCCATTTTTGTAGTGAGGAAAATCTGACCGTTCCACATTTAGTGAAAAAAAGTTTTTGTCTATGCAAAGTCAAAACAAAAACGCAGTCTTCCACCTCTTTCTGAACACTGGAAGTAGGATTAAATATTTTTGGTAATTAAGCTATGTGGAAATGGGGCGGACCACGTGAAAGATACAGGCCGAGTAAATAGGTAGGTCTTAGGTGTAGTTCGAGGTTTTCAATCAATTTATTTGGAAATTCAAAGCTCCATACAATGAAGTTTTGGGACACTTCTAAAAATTGATTTGCATTCCAAATTCCTAAAGCAAAACAAGTTTGATCTAAGTCTGTTGCGGGGTGTTGATCAGGCAAATTAGCGGAAGTTGTCTCGACTTTGGAGTCGTGCATATGAACAACAGTTTCACTAGGATGGGAATGAATGCTAACACCATGATGTACCCAGTGGGTGGGGACGATACTCCACCAGACTAAGAGGAGATAAACGAGGGTCAATACTAATGAACGAGAAGGATTGTAGAAAAAATTGATCAAATAATTCTGGCTCATAACTTTTTCTTGTCAGCAATTTACTCTAAAAGTATTGGAATAATTTTTCAT
>CAZOTX010000133.1:0-2963 GCA_964582835.1 uncultured Pseudomonadota bacterium
CATTCCAAATTAAGAGTTTTGGATGCCAATTTACAGCCATCAACATGCCGTTGACAGTGCCCTCTTGAGTATGTTTGGGGAATTGTGTAGAAAACTCTATCTGAATAGTTGACTCTCCGGAAAAGTTTTTTGTATCTGTAAGAGTTTTTGGCAACAATATTCGTAGAAGCCCATTTGCGGTTGAGTATCCTACTTCCAGGTCAGGATTTTGCTCTAGTGAATATTTAAGCTGTTGTTTATTGACTGATGGAATTAGAGGGAGCAAACTTACTGATTTTATCTTTAAACTCCCTTTACTGAATCCTATTGGAGATTTTGGATCTTCTATATTATCTTCAAATCGTTTCAGGGAAAATACTGGTACTATTTTGTGTTTTCTTGTTCCTCGTTCATCCGGATAACTGAAACGATTCCCTGGTAAAGAAAATAATAATTCATTAGTAGAAAAGGAGTTTTGAGCGAAACGGACTTGCATTTTTCCTGTAAGAAGTGTTTTATCGTGGTCATAAGTAACGTTTATTTTATAGTGTGGGAACTGCTTTTTAGAATGGTATTTTGCATACAAAAGATGAGTTGTAATTGTAATCAGTAATCCGTTAACAAATAAAAACATCAACGGGAAACGTAAAAAGAAGTTTAACAAACTACTCTCCTTGAGTCTCAAAAATGAAACTTTTAAATCTAAATCTGAAACACCAAAATGGCTTCGATATTTACCAAAATTATTCAAGGTGAAATACCTTGTGAAAAAATTATTGAAACGGATTCAGAAATAGCACTTTTAGATATCATGCCCTGCGCCGCCGGACACACTTTAGTGATACCAAAACTTGAAATTGAGCGCTTAGAAGATTTGCCTGCAGAGCAGGCACAGTCATTGATGCGAACAATGCAGCAAGTCGCAAAAGCAGTCAGTGAAGCTTTTGGTGGAATTGACTATAACCTGATCCTCAACAACGGTTTGAATTCTGGACAGGAAATAGAACATATTCACTTCCATGTGTTGCCAAGAGCAAAAAATAGTCCCAGACCTTTTCAGAAACGTGTCCATTATGCAGAAGGGGAAATGCAAGAAGTGGGAGTAAAAATACGAAACTGTCTTTGATTCTCTAAATTTTTTAAATATTTTTCAAGATGATTTAGATTGGACAGATTTGACACCTCATAAATTAGCAGTAAGAAAGTAAGAATAATTGAAGGCTTATAGTAGCCTAGTTAAGTCATTTTTACTTAAGCAATTGAGTGTTTCACTCGCGTCTAGGTTCTTCATTTTTTCAGAGGTGGAAAAATTTTCAAATTAATTTTCCAGATTTGCTTCAGATAAAAAAGTGATTTACTCATGAAAGTATAGAAATTTCCCAATCTTAAATTATCAAAAAACTCCATAAGTTATATGTGTAATGGAAAATATGTTGGAATAATTTAGAATTGATGTGATTTTTGGTTCTCGAATTAAGTAAAAAATTAGTGCATGAAAAGAACTAACCTTACCAGACAAAAAAATGACAAAAAAAATGTGACAGAACAGCAGTGTGGGTTTATAGGTTTGATTGGTCGTCCGAATGTTGGGAAATCTACCTTACTTAACCAGTTAGTTGGACAGAAAGTCTCTATTACTGCACACAAAGCGCAAACTACCAGAAACCGTATTCTTGGAATTCGGACTACCCAAAATACACAGATGGTTTTTATTGACACCCCTGGAATACATCCTTCTAAAAAAATGTTAAACCGCAAAATAGTTACATATGCGATAGAAACTTTACATGAAACAGACTTGAATTTGTGGTTAATTGAGCCTTTGCCTGAAAATACTTCTAAAAAGGAGGGACTCTCAGTTTTGCATAATGAAGATCAGGAAATTCTAAAAATGTTTTCCGGAAAGGAAAATCGTACAGTGATAGTTTTGAATAAAATTGATACAATTCCACAGGAACAGGTGCTTGTTAGTATTTCAAAATTAGCTGAATTAGGAAACTTTGCCGAAATTGTTCCAATCTCAGCTATGAAATCAACAAATGTTGAACACCTTTTTGAAACCCTGAAGAAATATATTACGATACATCCATTTTATTTTGAAAACACACAGGTTACTGATGTTTCAGAACGTTTTTTGGTGGGTGAATTTGTTCGCGAAGAGTTGTTTTTACGTCTTCAGCACGAAATTCCTTATTCTGTAGCAGTTATTGTGGAACAATTTGAGGACGATAAAAAATGTATATTGATAGCATGTAACATTTATGTAGAGCGTGATTCACAAAAGGGAATAATTATTGGGAAAAAAGGTCAAATGTTGAAAAAAATTGGGACTGCCGCCCGTAAAAAAATTGAACTTTTGCTAGGAAACAAGGTCCATTTATCACTGCATGTTAAAGTTTTAAAACATTGGTCTAGTAATGCTAGGCATTTAAGCAATATGGGATTTAAATAACTTTCTAGTAATCGAAGATTCGATACAAAAATTCGAGATATTGATAAAAATCAAAATTTCAAAATCAAAAGGTATGAAAATATTAATAAAATTATTGTTTGTTGGAATTTTCCTTATTTCAGTTATTTTAATGCTTCAAATATCATGGGAAATTGGTTTAAGTTTTTTAGTTATGTTCACAGCTACATCATGTATTTGGATTGTACTGAAAAGAATCACAAAAGTTATTTTTTATCCCGATCTTAAACTTTCTTCTGAACCGTTCCGAGATTCTGCAATTTCAGGTGGCAATGAAACAGAATTAGTTAATCAAAACATCTCTACATCAGAAAATTTAATTCCTGGAGTTGATGCATCTATTTTTGCACAATTCAGAGAAAAATTAAATTTGA
The DNA here is from genome assembly GCA_964582835.1 of uncultured Pseudomonadota bacterium. Taxonomy (GTDB): domain Bacteria; phylum SAR324; class SAR324; order SAR324; family NAC60-12; genus Arctic96AD-7. The sequence goes on from CAZOTX010000133.1 coordinate 2,824, forward strand.
ACAATTCTTCAGGGTCTGCTTATGACTCAATGTCTTCCGTTGAAAATACCAAAAACCTAGGCTTGGTAGCTGAAGCATATGAAAATTCCAATAATGAAAATTCAACTGAAACTTTTTCTAATGAACTGGAGGATATAGAG
>CAZOTX010000133.1:3063-4936 GCA_964582835.1 uncultured Pseudomonadota bacterium
AAACAATTCCAATGGAAGAAAAAAATGTTGAAGCTGAAGGACTGTTGAAAATTGCAACAACTGCATGTAAAGCAGGCAGGATGGAAGAAGCCCGTGTTAGTCTTACAAGTTATCTGGATCTACTGAAAGAACTTGGTCAAAAGCCTAGTTCAGACGTGTTGCAATTAGCTGAAAAGCTTAAGATTCCCTTTGATGGCACTCAGATCGAAAAACTTGATTTAATGGCTAATAAAAAACAGGAGGAAAATCTTCAAAATGAATCGGAACAGACGAATTATGAAAGTGTCATGGATGGTATAGTGAAAACTTTGGAAGAAAAGGAGTCATACGAAGAAGCATTGCCACTTCTGAAGGATCTGCTCAACTATAATCGGCAACGGGTTAATATGTCTGCAATGGATCCACTTTATGAAAGAATTGAACGTGCACATTCGTCAATGCAAAATGATGAAGAGTTAGTGGCTGCTTACAAAGAACATCTTGCAATAAAACAACATTTGGATGATATTGAAGGAGAGTTAAACTTGCTTGAATTAATCAGCGAACACTATATGAAGATTGGGGATATGAAAGCATCAAAACGTTATAAGTCAGAAATTTTAAGATTAAAAGATGGATTGTAAAACAAGGAGTCAATGGAATAAGAAGTGAGTTAAAGCACTTCTTCGTTAGAACAAAAAATAATCAGTAAAAATAAACACATCCTCCTGGAGTTGGGGAATTTAGCTTATAGCCATGGTTTCCTGCAGCAAATTGTATTTCCGCCAGCAATCGGCAGCTTCGTGTGCGTCTTTCACGTACTACGTAAAATTCACTAATTCGGGGAGATGTGTCTGATTCAAGGTGGGAAAACATTTTTATTGCAGCAATAGTGTGTTTCTCTGCCAGTTGAAGATATCTGGGCTGAAGTCCATTCTGCCAACTATCAAAATAATTTATGCTCCATCCCATATGACGATCTCCCCCACTTAACCGGCTACGAAATGATTGTTGTGGGAAATTAGAGGTATTACTCGAACAAGCATACAAAAAAAATAAGACTGAAACATAAAAAATAAAATAGCGCATAAACATTCTTTATCAACTGCTAAATGGATTTGAGAAAAATTTCTGTAGTTACAGGATTTATTTAGAATTTCCTAATAGAGCTTAGGAATTCTCCTTAACTAATTATCGGTTTTTTATTTAAAACCTTTAAAATAGTAAGAAACTATACTAAGAAACTATACGTTATAGTTTGGAAAATTGAGATTTCTGGTTTCAACTGAATTCAAAAAAAAGATGTTGTGCCTGAGACTTAATCTTTACAAATTAAAATTGGTCAACTATTTGCAATTTTTTTATGAAGAACAAAATTTTTTTTTTCACAGACTTTAAAAAGGTTATTTTGTGGCTACTTTAGAAAAGAAAATTTGGGCTGTTGGAGGAGGAAAAGGAGGTGTAGGTAAAAGTTATGTTTCCGGTAATTTGGGTATTCTTCTCGCCCAAAAAGGGCACAATGTGGTTTTGGCTGATTTGGATTTGGGTGGTGCAAACTTGCACACATGGCTTGGTGTCAGCAATCCCATCAAGGGGATTACAGAATTTATTGAAAGAGACACACCTGACCTCAGAAAGTTGCTAATTCCAACTGAAATCCCTGGATTACGTCTGATCAGTGGGGCCAAGGATGGTGTCGAGATAGCAAATATGAAACACACTCAAAAACGCCGTTTTGTAAATGCCCTTAGACTATTGGATGCAGATTACATTGTGATTGATCTTGGTGCAGGAACTGCTTACAACACTGTTGATTTTTTTCTGCTGGCTGACTCACAAATTATTATTGTCATTCCAGAACCAACATCAATTGAAAATGCTTATCGTTTTATAA
>CAZOTX010000134.1:0-4936 GCA_964582835.1 uncultured Pseudomonadota bacterium
TCACCTCGGAATCACCACAGCCTGTGAGTATGAATAGAAGGCTGAGTATGAAGAGTGGTTTCATGTTAATCACACCGCCATAAATCCTCTGGATTCTCCTTGCAGTTATAAAGAACTTCACCAGGGCAATCCTCATCCACTCCTTTAATACATTCATTAATAGGATCCCAATTATCAGGACATGGTCCTGGCATTGTTGGACTACAACCACAAAAACCCTTATTCAGGAAGTCAGGACAAGGGAAAAGTATCAAATAGACAAAGTACAATATAACTCCTGCAACCAGAGTATTTAGAATGATTTTTTTAATTGTTTTCATTAAGCACTGGTCTTCTTTTAGCAGTCACTACTATCGGTTGTATATGAGGATATAGGTCTATTGTTTCTTCTAGTACTACTTCCACTTCAGGAACTAATGCATCATAAATATCTTCAACTAACATCCATCCGTAGTAGATGAAAGTTATTGCAAATATTCCTGCAGTTGAAAGACAAATAGCAGATAGCGATAGTCGACGAGTAGCTCGATATAAATAATTTATGTCTGAATGATTCATGACTTCCTCCTGCCATCGTATTCATCAAGATGAAACTTTATAGAGTCATTGAATAATTTTTCACAGTAAGGTCTTAGTGCTAACTCAACAGTCCAGAAGTAACTGTCTTCTAGTTTGTCTTCGTTCTCATCCATGTAACCCACGTAAAGTTTTGCAAACTCTTTAAATTCTAAGCCTGATATATCGCACCCTGTGACTGAATAAACCTCTGCAAACTTAACTGCCTCTTCCCAACCTTCGTCTATAAAGTGATTGATAAAACCTTGATTATAGAAGTTAGCTTCATAGATCGTGTCAGTGAGAATCCGACATACAAAGTTAGCTGTTTTTCTTACAGAATCATCTTCATGTTCTAAGGCATCTTTACAAGCACTGTGTACTTGCCAGTTAGCTATTCCTTTTTCTTCAGCGGACTCAGAAGGTTGTGGAATTATTAAAATAAAGATAACAGTAGGTAAGACAATGAGACTGTGTATTATCGTGTTAAATAGTTGTTTGTGCATAGCTTCGCTCTCCTAAATAAAAATAGACTTATATATATGATATATATGGTTTTTTAGGATTATTTGGAAATCTGCTCTAGATCAGATAGGCATTTAATCTATTCTATAGAGTACTCCTTTTTTGTACTAATATCAAGTACTTACAGAGATAACCTAATGTATAATCATTTTATCATATAAATCAACGACTTATGATTCTATTAATTGTAAAAATTCACAAATTATTAATGGTGGATGGTGTATTAGTAATATTTTCCTAGCTAGTAACCTAAGCAGCTCCATTGCGATCTACCTTAATGGAACTCCTCACCCAGGAGTTCTTTGAGTTTGGATTTCTTTAACTTGGAAAAATTATAGATAGTCATTAAACCGTCAATCACTGCTCTGGCTCTTCTTAGGCCGCCTAAATAACCGGGTGAATCCATTTTTGTACTTAGAGCACCGGTACCATCTGATTTCCGGAAAATCTTTTTTTCAGCATTCCAAAAAAGGCTTTTCAAAGTATCCATAATAACTTTGTATTGTTTCAGATATAAAACCCCACCAATATGCTCTGCTACTTCTCCGTGACTCGTTATTTTTTGAGAACACAGGATCCGAGCATTATCACCAAAATAATTATAGAAGTGATAATAACCCTTAACTGGGTGGCGATACTCTAATGGGTTTGTAATATTAAAAGGTACATACGTAGCATTAATGATATTCTCCTTATCCCCCACGGGTATAAAATGCTCGGCTCTTGGAAGTGTTCCCGCATACAGCAAATCCCAGTGGTAGAGTGATAACCAGGACCAAAGTCCCTGACCGTCGATTTCTTTATCAGTTAAGGTCTCATGAAGATGATTATAGTAATATTTACCAAGCTCATATCTGTTTGAGAAGCTCTTTTCCTTTAACTCCTTTGGTTCACTTAGATCCCTAGAGTATTGTTCATCGAATAAGATTTCTTTTGGTGGAGTAATCTCTAAAACTTCTTGTTTATGGTTCCGTATTAGAAAGTCGGCATACTTTTTCAGACCATCATTATTGAGGATTCTAATCTTCTTCATAGGTACCCTCCTCCGATCTTAAAGATTGAATAAACGCTTCTGTATATTCTCGCTCTGCACAGATCGCCTTAATTAAATCAAGACACCAAGCTAACGTCTTTTCAGTATCCTCGCTTTCAGAAATTTCTTGGGTATCGTCCATATACTTTGAAGCAAACTCCCACCAAAGGTATTGCCAAGTGTCCTCTTCTTGAATCCCCTCAAAATTGTTAACTATGATATTTTCAAATCCCATCTTAAAAGCAGTAGGCAGTATTGTTGCCTGGAGAAGAATATTTTCCCGAATTACTACTTCTCTTAAGTTAGGTATCTGACTGTTAAAAATAAGTGCAGGTTTGGCGGTATCATCTAACGGTATTTCAAAATTCCAAATAAGATCGCCTAAATCTTCAATTCTGATTTCGAAAAGACCTTGATTATATAAATGGGTAGGATGTCTCCAGTCAGAAAAGCCAAGATAATGTATTTCATCCACTTCGGTAACATTCAATCTGCAAGTTAATGATCCAGATTTGTTTTCAAAGTCGACAATAAATTCTAATAATTCTTCAGGATGCCGTCCCACCGTTCCAATGGCTTGTGTTCTGACATTTTCACTGCCTTTTTTTACCGATACTGACAACTCAGCATTTTGAGGAAAATCATATTCCTCAAGTTCGATATTTGATAACCTTAATTTATAGCTTCCTTCATCCAGATTGCCTTTAATTCTCATTACCTTGAAATGCTTGTGGGAGATTTTTTCAGCACCCAAGGGTGAATATTCAATTCTGCGTCTTTCTCTGGCCATTAGTATTTAAGTGACATAGTTGTGTGGAACCTTGATTTGAATTCATCCAATTCCAGATAAAAATCCGGGTCAGTAATCTCAATTGATAATTTTCCATTATCTATAATTTCTATATTACAGTTTTTTGAATCGACAACTTCTGAGTCTAGGAAGCCTCTTTCACCCATGTCAAATTCATTTTTTCCCTTCAGGAATCCAATAGTTGAGCATGTTATTTCAATTTTCAGAGGACAGTCCTGGTTATCTATAAGATCTTGACCTGGTTTCACTATGAAAGGACTGAATCCTTCCTCGATTTCAACAAAGACTTTAGTAGGTTCCCGTGGTGTCTGTGGATTGGGAGGTACTACTTTCTTCTTCTTGCGTTTTGTTTTTCTTTTAATCCCTGATGCAAGAGGGACTCCAAATATTTCAGCAAGATAATCTTCATAGCTTTGATTGTCAGTTATATTCAGTGATTCATATGCAGTACGAGCTGCTCTTCTGATGTTTGCAAGCGTAGTAGGAATGTTTGTGTATCTTTCCTTTAATTGAATTTTGTCAGGAGAAAATTTTCTATGGTCAGGAAGTTCTGCATACGCACAGAACGCTGAGAGCTGGAAAGAATCAATTAACGTCACCCCAAGGATTCTTGCATTTTGCCTTATGGAATTTTCGCCAGAAATAATTAGCCACTTTCTCAAGAAAAGTTCATGTTTCTGGCTTATTGCATTTTCTGGTTTTTGAAGAAAAACCTTTAATTGAGTCCCGAAAGATTTAGTTGATCGACTAGCTCCTATTTCCTTTTTCTTTTTAATTATTATCGGGAAGCTGAAACCAACAACTTCGTTATTATTATATTTATCAAGAAGTTTTTTTAGTTCTTCAGGATCCGTCACACCCTCTTCTGTTAACTTTTTGGAACTGCTGTCTTGCCAGGATTTATCAACATCTAATAAATTATTTGTAGGACATGTCCTAATTTCATCCAAAAATCCCCATAGGTCCTTCTTTTCAGGAATCCTTTCATCCAGAATGTCAATAATGTTGTTTGCATGGACAACTAAACCATCAAAATCAACCTTAAGGAAATCATCCATAAATGCCCATGAAAAATCATCGATAGTGTGGTTGATAATTGCCTCTATATCTTCAAGCTCAGTTACCTCAGAATTTTTCTTATCCTGTTCCAGAGGTGACGGGATTATCCAGCTGGTTCCGTAATCGTCTTTTGACCTTTCCAATCCGAAGATCCGATCAACCTCATCCAGGATCTCTTTATCTTTTATGGGTCGGTAAATTTTTTCTTTTTCAGGGCCTGTTAACTCCTTGATATCCTCACCTTGGTATCCTGTTAACCAACCCCAATTGGAATATCTTGTTTTTTCCGAGCCATTGCCAAATACAGCTGATCTATTGAATTCAACTCTTCCTCCAAGCCAGTCCTCATCGTCAGTACTTCTCTTGGTCCTGTATATTACAAGCCTTAGTCCTGACAGAAGGTTTAGCATAATCTTGCCAATGCCGGTTCTTCCGCCTTTGTCGCCTGCTTTGCTTGGTCTCATCAGTCCAAAACTGAAATTTGACCAATGAGCTTCTTCAAGCTCTGATTCCTCTGGGTGAAATTCAGATGTTCCTGTTAATCCAGTGGTATTGAATTCCTCTATAACTAAGTATCTGTGGTTTTCGATAGGTTCTGTAGAAGTTGTCTTTAATAAGGGAATTATGTCTTTGTATGTTTCTCTTAGATAATCCTTATCAGATTGATCTGTTAATGTGACAAGTTTGATTTTAACTACGACTTTGTCCTGTTTATCATCGACAGCATCAAGAGCATTTTGAAAAAATTCTCTAACGAAAGCATGGGTTAAAACATGGTTTCCTTCTGTGAAACGACTGATTCCCATATTTGCGTCGTCTCTTCCATCATATGCCTGCTTTGTCGGGTAGAACTTCATCTTATACTTAAATACATTTTTTAATTATTTTTGCAATGTCTTCTATTACACCAGGCACAACAGCGTTACCAAATTGTTTATATACTTGTGTATTTG
>CAZOTX010000135.1:0-4928 GCA_964582835.1 uncultured Pseudomonadota bacterium
TATGAAATAAAACCTTTCCGTTATCTGGTTGAAATTGAATGGAGAGCAATTGATCTGGTGGCCTTTTCCCTTCTTGGAATGCCCGAATATGATAAGAGAAAGGCAGATCAGGGTGCTAGTATCACGTTGGGTAAGCGGCCATGGAATTTCATACGTTTCCAGCAATTGTTTCAGGATTTGTTTTACAACCAAAAGAATTTTTATGATAATTCCTACTATTCTTCACATCCTATTGAAAAGGAAATTGAAGGTTCATTTAACTGGAGAAATTGGCGTGTCCGCTTCAATCATTTAAGAGACAAACCTTTCGAACAAGTTTTTCCAAAGCAGGATATAACGTTAACCTACAATGGTACAGACAATAGGGCTGTATTTGACTATCACATTGGATACCAACGTTTGTCAGGGATTAGCTGGAGGAGTTTTAAAATACACAAACGCAGGGAAACAACTCGGTCTACAGAAACTGCTTCACCTGATAGTCGTGATCAACAGCTGATTTATGATTCTACAGATTTTTATTGGCTTCATCCATTGAGCACTAATCTGCACGGAACCATAGGACTACGTGAAGATCACTTTCGTAATTATTTTCGTCAGCTCGATCTTGCCTACGAAAGTTACGATTTCCACTTATGGACTTTTCAGATTTACGGTGTTCTTAGACATCAAACAGAATTGGACAGGTTTTGGGAATATGGATTTTATTTGGGAGACACTGAAAAAATGACAAATTATCTAAAAACAGAAAGGGAGGACAAACGACGACGTAAAACTGAAGCCAAGTTCCGTGCGAGCTGGGAATTCCAGGACTATGGTAATCAGTCTGCTTTTCTTTTAACAACCACTTGGAACATTGATGATTTTTTCAATAATTTTTGGGATGGAGGAAACATTTCTTACCAACGGACTTTCTAGTTTTTTACATCTATGTGCTACTTTTCAAAGCCTCAATTGTCTCGATAAGCAGTCGTCCATGCTTAACTTCATGAAAGCGTAAAATTGAAACTCCCTGCCAAAGGGCTATACTGGAAACTACTACACCAGGAATGTCCCTATCTGAAAAATTTAACTTACTCCCTTTTGAGACACCTGAAAGAAACGATTTTCTGGAAGGTCCCAATAGCAAGGGCAAGTCGAATTCATGAAGTTCTGTGAGCCTTCTGATGACCTCAAAGCTGTATTTGGGAGTGCCACTTATAAAAAAACCCATACCAGGATCTAACACAATAAGTTTTTTCTGAACGCCATTTGACTCAGCAAACCGAAGACGTTCCCTGAAAAAAATCTTGATGGTGTCTATCACATCCTCGTAGTCTGATTGTTGCTCAGTTGTTCGCGGTGTTGCGTCTTTGGAATACATAATAACTATGGGTACCTGATATTTTTTAACGATTTTGGTCATTTCAGGATCACCTCTCAGGGCTGTCACATCATTAATAGCGTCTGCACCAGCTTCTAATGATTGACGTGCAACTTCTGCTTTCCATGTGTCCACAGAAATCCAAATGTCGCTTTCTTTGCGAATATTTTGTATGAGAGGAATTACACGCTGAAGTTCTTCATCTAATGGTACTTCCAGACTGTCTGGTCCGGAAGATTCTCCACCTATGTCAATTATGTTTGCACCATCGTTAATCATTTTTCTAGCTTTTTTCAATGCATCGTCAAGCTTGAAAAAGCGTGAATTGTCAGAAAATGAATCTGGAGTGGAATTCAGAATTCCCATAAGAATCGGTTTTCCCAAATTTAATTTTTTATTCCCGGAAACTAAAGTGCGTTTTTTTAACAAAAAATATTTTGAGCACATGTTTATTTAATTTACGTTGGTGCAAAAATTTAATTTATGATACTCCATTACATAGACTATTTCTAAAAAAATTTAAATTAAAAACCTTAATAGTTGTGATGTTATCTTACGGACTTGGAAAGTATGTGGCACCAACTGCGCTTGGTGCAGGGTATGCGATTGTGAAAATGTTATCTCTGCGTGCACTAGATCCAGAATTGGCTATTGCCCAAGAATTCACCTACCAATTCCTTGCAGGCGTTCTTCTTGGTTTTGCGTTACGCCCAGTAAGAAATATGATCTATTGGAAATGGACGACCTCAATTGCCTATTTTTCAATATTTTTGCTAATTTTTGGTCCGTTTGGACAAATCATTAAGAGGTTTGTTTGGGGGGGGCCATTAGATAATAAATTCTGGATGCTGCTAATTCCTGAATTCATGGCGGCATTAACTGTCGGTATTTTAGCAACTATATTGATTCCTTCCAAACAGCAGGTTATAGGTCTCAATTTTCTCCGACGCAGATTACAGAAAGAAATTAGTATTTCGGTTTTGGTAAAACTACTAGGATGTGGTTTTTTTTACACACTCTTATTTTTGATTTTTCAAATCACATTTAATGAAAGTTTCTCTGAACCATTCTGGATAGAGCGTTTAGAAAAGTTTTTAGAATTACCACCTTTGTCGGTAGTATCAAAAATATTCCTTTTGTTGGGACAGGGTATTTTAAATGCACTTGTAATTCTTCCTTTATTCCTAGTTTTTTTCCGTGATAAAATTGAACTGATTGTGGTCTTTGGTTCATTGACTTTTGTAGTATCAGAGTTTTCACCTGCTTTTGCTAATTTTAATCTAATTGAACCACTGATGCTGATTGATCAGGTTTTTATTGGATTTTGCCAGCAATATCTGTTTGTGGGTTGCACAGTTTTTTGTTTTGGACGAAATGTTTTTAACAAGGCAGAACAAGTTTTTAGAGAAAAACCTTAACCTTGAAATTAACAATCGGACAAAAAATGACTTTTTTTGCAAAACGAAACTCATGGATCGACACTGAAAACGCATTCAAAATTGGGGCACATATTGATCGAGTGGAACAACAAAAACGAGCAGTAATAAAATTGAATTTAGGAGAACCGGATTTTCCTGTACCAAAACATATCAAGGATGAAATAAAACGGCAGTTAGAACTGGATAACACTCATTATTGTGATCCTAAAGGATTGCTTTCTTTACGTACTGCAATCAGCAATCAGGTCAACGAAACACGACGACTGCAAACAAATCCAGAGCAGGTGGTTGTGTTTCCTGGAGGTAAAACTCCGATTGGTCTGGCTCAACAGGTTTACTGTAATCCTGGTGACGAGGTTATTTATCCAAGTCCTGGATTCCCGATTTATGAATCGTTCATCCGTTATGTTAATGCTATTCCAGTTCCCCTGCATCTTGAAGAATCTCAGAATTTTATGTTTTCTCCAGCAGATTTAGCTGAAAAAATTTCGACCAAGACAAAATTAATTTACATAAATTTTCCATCTAATCCGACTGGTGGGGTCGCTTCTATATCTCTGCTGGAAGAAATATCTCAAATAATTTTAGAGAGATGCAAGACAGATGTTCGAATTTATTCAGATGAAATTTATGAAAATATTATTTTTGACGGTCAACATCACTACTCCATTGCATCGATTCCAGAAATGACGGGTCGTACAATTATTGCCAGTGGTTTTTCAAAAACTTTTGCCTGGACTGGTGGGAGAATCGGCTATGCAGTTTTTCCAACAATTAAAGAGGCAGAGGTCTTTAAAAAACTGAACATCAATTATTTTTCCTGTGTTCCCCCATACAATCAGGAAGCTGCAAGAGTAGCTTTGGAAAGCCCACTTTCAAAGCAGTTCGTGAAAAAAATGGTAGAAACTTTTGCATCACGCAGAAATATGATTTTGCCGCAAATAAATAAAATTACAGGCATTAGCTGTCAAAAACCAGGAGGCGCATTTTACTTGTTCCCAAACATTTCAAGAATTTGTGAAAATTTAGGACTGATAGAAAAACACAATAGGCTACCGGCAGAGAATAAAAGTTCTCCGGCAAACATCTTCCAAATGTTTGCACTATATGAACATCATATTGCAGTTTTGGATCGAGAATCCTTTGGTAAAATTGGTACAGATGGAAAACACTTTCTACGTCTTTCTATTGCAGCAAAAGAATCTTTGCTTGAAGAAGGTATTCTGCGTTTAAAAAATGCATGTGATGATCTTGACGGAGTGGATAGATTTTTAAAAGAACGCCCGGATTTGACTTCGGCGTGAGAAGATTGTTGTAGTTTTGGACATAAGTACCTAAATCAAGCAGGAATAGGCAATCCATTATATCTTTTCAAATAAGAAATGTTAACGAATATCAAAAAAATAAAAGGAATTAAATGGAGGAAATTCATCATTACGACATAGTTGTTATTGGATCCGGTCCCGCTGGACAAAAGGCAGCCTTACAAGCCAGTAAACTTAAAAAGAAGGTTGCATTGATTGAAAAATCATCACATTTGGGTGGTGCATCTCTTCACACGGGCACCATTCCATCAAAATCTCTAAGAGAAACGGTGATGCATTTAGCACTCCTGCGTCAGCAAACACACGGAATTTACATTAGATTTAAAGAAAATTTAACTACCAGTGAGTTGATGTACCGAAAAGAAATTGTGATCCAAGAACAGGAAAATTCCTTACGGCGTAACATTGAAAAAAATAAGATTACTCTTATTGAAGGAATGCCACTATTTCAGTCTGCAACCATACTGGAAATAACTCCTGCAGACAGAAACGAAAAATATAATATTTCTGCCGACTATACGATAATTGCCACTGGATCATCTCCAATAAGACCCAAATGGGCCCCTTTTGACAACGAATCTGTCTTTGATTCAGATAGTATTCTTGACATCAAACATCTTCCAAAAAAAGTAACTATTATTGGTGCCGGGGTAATAGGATGTGAATACGCCTCTATTTTTTCAAAAATTGGTATTCGAGTTAATCTCATTGCACGTGATCGCAATATACTACCATTTGTAGATCGACAAATTGCAGAAAATTTAATGTACCAGATGCGAAACCAACGCGTTACTTTACGTT
>CAZOTX010000136.1:0-4917 GCA_964582835.1 uncultured Pseudomonadota bacterium
AAAAACCCGACAATCCTTCTTCTCCTTACTCAGTCATTGGTGCGTATCTATTGCCACCTGATCTTCCAGAATTGTTGAATCAATATTTGGATACGGATGGGAGCCCAGATGCTCCAGGACACCTAATGGTATGGTTAGCACAAGAGCGGAATTGCCGGGCTTGGCATATTCCTCCTGGTTTTTGGTGGGATATCGGGAATCTGGAGTCCTATGAGCAGACAAGACAGGTTCGTCTCAAGAATCAAAAGATCAAAATTCCAGAAAATTTAAGTTAAAAGGCAAGTCTACCTCAAGAATATAACCTTTGAAAAGAATTCGTCTACTGATTTATTACCCTAATTCTTTAATCAATGTCTCCAAAATACAAAATTTTTTATACATTTTATTAGGAATTTTGAATAGTACAAATGAGAAGTAATATCAAAACAGTTTGTGGTTTAGAAAAGTATGAAGAACTTTCTAATAGAAAAGTTTTCCTCAATCAACTTCGTTTTTTTGGTTCGTTTTGATTGCATCAATAAGGGATTTTCTCAGAGAGAAATCTATTAACGAAAAATAATGTTGTTCTTAAAAAACATTTTATGCTCCAATAAAAAACCCTCCACAATCTAACCATTGCTTGAAAAAAACTAATTGATGAAAAGTTTTAGGAGGATGTTACATTAGAACTCATGATGATTTTTAAAACTCTTGAAATTTCTATTTGCAGTTTTATAGAACTAACATATTACATAAGTAGATAGGAAAAACGTAACACCTTGGACAAGCAACTGAAGTCGTAATTTTATAATTTTTTGGACCAAATAGAATGTGTCCATAAGTGAAAAATTAAAGGGGAAAGTACTTTGATTGGTCGTCTTAATTTGAATACTTAGTGGATATCCCGGTAGTGAGTAATTTGATTTTTAATTAATTTCCTTATAATACAAAATTAACTATCAAAATCATTAAATCAAATTTACCAAATTACTGGAGCGAGAAACGGGGCTCGAACCCGCGACCTCAACCTTGGCAAGGTTGTGCTCTACCAGCTGAGCTATTCTCGCCTATTTAAATATCAAACGTTTATTCTATTTGGAAAACAAAGATAGTCAAACTAATTTTGTAATGAAATAACCTTTAAAAAATTATTAATGTTTAGTGCATGATTTTTGCAATTTACCTAAAGATCACTAACTGTAATTAACTTGATCAAATGCCTTGTTTCATTTGATAATCAAATTAGATTAGACTTTACAAAATAAATAAAGATTCCCCAAAAACAAAGTGACATGAATTATAAAATTTTACAAAATATCAAACATTACTTTGTGGTAACCATTCTCATTTTTACCTTTGGCCAACAAATAAAGGCTTCCTCCCCTTCTAACCAACCTGCACCGCTTAGGAATCAGTCACTGTTATTTGAAACAAGAGGAAAAGCCTTCCAGGAAATTAAACTGGATACTTATGCAAAAAAACAGCTATCTGTAGAGAATGGAATCCACTCCAAATCACCTTATCGTAATAGGATTTGGAAAGTTGAAGGCGGGAACTATGACATACCAATAAGGTATAATTCAAAAGTCAAAAGCTTCATCAGAAAGTTTACATCAAAACATCGCAAGAAAATTATTAAGGGAATTAAGCGTTCTGGCAAATATATGCCCATGATATATAGGATGCTCCATAAAGAAGGACTTCCTCTGGATTTGGTTTACATGGTGGCAGTTGAAAGTAATTTCAATGTTCGCGCACGGTCCAAGAAAAATGCTGTAGGATTATGGCAATTTATTGCTTCAACTGGAAGGATTTATGGCTTAAAAATTAATAGATGGATCGATGAGCGAAGGGACCCTGTTCTCGCTACTAAAGCGGCAATAACCTATCTAAAACACCTATATGGCATTTTTGGTGATTGGGAACTAGCAATGGCAGCTTATAATACTGGGGAAGGCCGGGTAAAAAGGACGATAAAAAGAGCAAAGGAAAAAGGGGAAATACACAATTTTTGGGCATTGCGACTACCACGTGAAACCAGAGGTTATGTCCCGGCAATTATGGCAACAGCAGTCATTTATAAAAATCCAAAGCGCTATGGTTTTGGACACGTACTTCCACTTTCACCAATTGATGAAACAAAAGTTAGTTTGACAGTAGCCTTTTCTCTCGAAGAAGTAGCAAAGCGCTCAAAAATTTCATTCGACTTACTTCGAAAGAAAAATCCTGCTTTGTTCTTAGGCGTTCCACCTATGACTCAGAGAAGTTATTCATTCTATATCCCCAAAAACAATCGTCGAAAATTAATGGCTTCTCTCAAGCTAAATCCCAATCCTTCAAAAGAATGGGGACATTCATATAATGCTCTTCTGGGTAATTCTAATAGAGTAACTAGAGTACTTGAAAAATTTGGAGCACCAATTTATTTTCGGGTTAAGACTGGTGATAATTTATGGGACTTGTCGCGGAAACACAAAACATCTATTAGAAGATTAGCAAGGTGGAACAGGCTTAACTCAAAATCTATTTTGCGAGTCAATCGGCGACTAAAAATTTATGTGCCCACCTGGCGTGTTTTCAGGGAAATTGCCAGAAATTCTTCTGCTTCCAGTACAAGATTAATTGCTAAAAAAATTCGGATTCCAAAAGGGGGATCTCTGTCTGTAATAGCTAAAAAATATAGAACCAGTGTCAAGAAATTAATGCGTTGGAACAATTTGAATAGCCCTCATGCAATTCGGGAGGGACATAGGTTAGTGGTAGGATACCGAAAATACTCAAACAAGAATCTCCCCCGCGGAGTTAGTGTAATTAGTGTCCCGCGAAATACTACACTATCTCACTTAGCTATACGTTACAAAACATCTACAAAAAATTTGATGAAATGGAATGGTTTGACCGATTCCAGACAGTTGCGAACAGGAATGAGACTTTATGTAAAATCTCCTTCAAAAATTTCAAATAATCAGCAAAAAATTATCGTTGCAAAAAAACATTCAAGGAAATTACTTAAAGTTAGACACAAGATTATTCGTGTACGTAATGGTGATACTCTTTGGGGAATTGCCAAAATATATAGGACTACAATTAAAGAGCTAGTTGCACTCAATGAACTCAAGTCTGAAAGCCACCTAAGACTCAATCAAAAGTTAATTGTTCCTTACCGCTCATAAAACAATTGTATGATTGTTTTATGAGATCATTTTTCAAATGTTAAACAGTATCCAACATTATATTTCTTTAAGAAATGTAAATTCATAACGGTTTTTAATGGAAGTTTTTAACGAGGAAAAGAAAAAGCTACTATTAGAAGCTCTTTCTTACATTAAGAGTTTCAAAGAAAAGATAGTGGTTATTAAATATGGTGGCGCTGCTATGATTGAAGAGAATCTCAAGCATGACTTTGCACAGGACATTGTTTTGCTTCAGTCACTAGGAATGCTACCGGTAATTGTACACGGTGGTGGACCAGAGGTTTCAAAAGCAATGGAAAGATTAGGTCAAAAATTTTCATTTGTTGACGGTTTGAGAGTTACAAGTTCAGAAAATCTGAAAGTTGCAGAAATGGTACTTTCAGGTACAATTAACAAAGAAATTATAACGCACCTTAACACTTTTGGCGGGAAAGCTGTTGGAGTCAGCGGAAAAGATGGACACTTAATTGAGGCCAAAAAAAAACCTAATAATGATGGAGTAGATTTAGGTTTTGTTGGTGAAATTGATACTGTTAATCCGGAATTGCTTCTGGTCCTGCTCAAACAGAGTTTCCTCCCCGTTGTTTCTCCAATTGGTTTAGGCAAAGACGGGATAACTTATAACATAAACGCTGACACCACTGCCTCACGTATTGCAGTTGCTTTAAGTGCATATAAAATAATATTTATGACTGATGTGGATGGAGTACTTGACAAAGGTAAGTTGGTGGGTCAAATCACGGCAAATGAAGCTGAAAAACTAATAAAACAAAAAGTAATCAAAGGCGGGATGGCCCCCAAAGTTGAAGCAGGACTTTATTGTGTAAAAAATGGTGTAGAATCTGCTCAAATAATTAACGGTACAGATCCTCACTCTGTTATTGCAGAATTGTTTACTGATAAAGGTATCGGTACAAAGATTATTCTTTAAAAATTTTAAACAGGATTTTTTTTACTATTATAATTAAAATAACTCTCAGAAAAACTCTAATTCGGTTTGACGGTTTTATTTTTAAAATCTATCCAAGAAACAATTCCATCTGTAGCATGATAAACGATTTTATAATTTTCTTTTAGATCTAGAAAGTTTGCAACAATCCTACTTCTCCTCCCGCTCCTACAAATTATTATTACTGGGTCTAAATTACTTGCTATTTTCTTCAGTTTTGGAATCCATTCTTTAAAATTGTAATTCCCATCTTTATCAAAAAATGTTAAAAGATTGCTGTCTCTAATAACTCCCGTTTCATCCCACTCCCTTTTAGTTCTTATATCTATTAATGGAATCCCACTTTCCATTAGAGTTATTATTTTTCTGTTATTAACCTCATATATTTCAGCAAAAGACTGTGTATTGAAGAAAAAAATACAAAGAGTTATACAAAAAAATTTTATTTTCATTATTTAGAAATTTTTTATATATTTAGTTTTATGTGCTAGGATTCACCTATTTCTTACTCGTTTATAGAAAAGAAACCTCTTGGTCATTCCATTCCCCCAAAAATTAGTAAAATGGGAATATTTGTAACTAACATCAGCTTCATTATATTAATTGGGAACAGGTTAATTAAAAATAAATTTTTACTGTTTTTTAGAACAATTCAACTCTTTTAATAAAAGCCTTTGAGTGACGCCCATTTACTTTCTCAGTTTTTTGGACATCTATCTCAATACCAAGTGCTGTTACAGGCAATTGTTTCTTACCAAATAATTCAAAAAATTTTGCTGAGAGATCAATTTCTGT
>CAZOTX010000137.1:0-4889 GCA_964582835.1 uncultured Pseudomonadota bacterium
ATGCTTCCAATGTTTCTGGACTTGAAGAGAAACAGACTGCACAGGCTTCTGCAATTTTCGGTGCAAAGAAAAGGCCTAACGTGGATGGGAAAAGAATAAACCGTAAAAAAATCATTTTAAGATTATTCTAAGGGGTGTTTCATACTTGATGTATGCGTTATGTCAGATAAACGAGTACATACAAAATAGGCCATACAAAAACGACAAAATACCATAGGAGTTGTAATGGTAATAGTCCTTCTGCTGTTATGGGATTCTTAGAATTACCCAATCTATTCCAAGTATTGATGAGTAAAACTATAACACCGAGCACATGAAATCCGTGCGCACCAATAATTAAATAGAACAAACCACCATAAACACTGGAAGAAACGGTTAGACCGAATTCTATCAGTTCTACCCATTCAAATCCTTGAGAAATTAAAAAGAAAATACCCAGAAGTATTGATAATCCATACCATCTACGTCCCTCGGGAAAATTATTTTTCTTGAGAAGCTTACGTGAGTATCCCATTAGTAATCCACTGACTAATAGGACAAATGTGTTAAATGCTGTAGATTCAACAGGTAATCTTGGTTGTCCCCATGGAGGCCACTCTTCAACGCCAGAACGTATCACCAAGTATGCACTTATTAGTGCAGCAAAAAACATGGCTTCAGTAACAATAAAAACAAGCATTCCAATCACTCCACTTGACACAGGAGGTTTGGCTCTTTTTTGCCTATTATCCAAACATACTTCTGAGGATGTAAAAAACACAGACTGGTTGGAGGGAGATTTCATAAGCGCTGTTCAACACAGGAATTGTCTGCGATACAATCTATCCATTGTTCTCCTTCTTTCATCATAATATCCGAGCCCACCCCAAAAAAGAAGACACCAAGCAGGCAAATTGAAAGAATTAGTAAAAACCAAATTATTTTTTTTTCAAATTTCAAATGCATGAAGTACGCTGCAACCAGAAATGACTTTACTACTGCAATTCCAAAGGCTGTAATTAAAGTCAATACAGGAATTTCGAACATTGGTCCGGCTATACTTATTGCCAACAAAACAAGAAGCCAATACCAAATTTTCACATAGTTGGGATGTTCGTGTACTTCACTCATAGGTATTTGAACTGTTTTATAGGGTTTTTTAGAAATTTGCTATGTACAAAATAGGGAATAAGAAGATCCATACAAGATCAACGAAGTGCCAGTAAATTCCTATTAGTTCTACACGTTGAAAATTGTGCCCTTTTCGGAGGTCAAAAGAAATTAGTGCCATAATAACCATACCACCAATAACATGCAAGGCATGCAATCCAGTCATTGTGTAATAAAATGACCAAAACAAATTTTCTGTAATTGTGTGTCCATGAAGAATTTTACCTGTATATTCATAAGTTTTAATAACTAAAAAAACTAGGCCAAATCCAATTGTGTACCAGATATAAGTGAATGATTTTTTGCGTTCCCCTTTTTCGATTGCAGCATGCGCTAGAACAATACTTAAGCTTGAGGTAAGAAGTACAAACGTGTTTATAGCTCCCGCAGTAACACTAGTCAATGACGCATCTTCAAAACCAGGGGTGCCATTTAGTTTGAAGAGAAGAAAACAGGCAATCAATCCACCAAAAATAAAGATTTCAGAAGCTAGTAACCACCAAACTGCCAAACGTCCAGTGGGAACACCGCTAGCACTTCTATGTGTAGCAATAGGGCCATGCATTGACATTGTTAAATCCTTATTTTAGTTAAAAATTCAAAAAAGGGCATCTTTGTCTCCTATAGAGTTTTAAAGAATTATTATTTTTCAGGCGGTTCATTTTGCGGCCAGAAATCCGACTCACGACCCGGTACACTATACTCATAAGGGCCACGGTAAACTGAAGGTAGAATCTTGAAATTCCCATGTGGCGGAGGGGAAGCAACTGTCCACTCCAATGAATTTGCTTCCCATGGATTATTTGGTGCTTTATCTCCTTTGAACATACTAACAAAAAAGTTATAGATAAAAATCAACTGAAACAACAACATCACCACTAAACTAGCAGTGGCAAATATTCTTATATTTTGTAACTCCTGTGTCGCCAAGTCCGGAAAGTGATTGTAGTTGTAAATTCTTCTATGCTGACCAGCTAGCCCCAGCAAGAATAGTGGTAGAAAAATACAGTTGAATGGTATGAAAGTCCCCCAAAAATGAATTTTGCCAAGTGTCTCATTCATCATCCGTCCAAACATTTTTGGGAACCAATAAGTTATTGCCGCAAACATGCCTATTATCGTTATCGGGAAAAAAGTATAATGGAAGTGCGCAATCACAAAGTATGAGTCATGGAAATAAACATCCACTGCACTGGCTCCTAAATAAATGCCGGTAACTCCCCCAATCAAAAAAGAAGCTAAAAATCCTAGTGCCCACAGCATCGGTGTTGTGAATTGAATAGAACCCCCGTAGAGGGTGGCAATGTAGCTAAACATCATTTCCGCAAGCGGAATTGATATCAAAACGGTTGTCACAACGAACACGTTAGCCATACGAGGGTCAATACCTGCTATAAACTGATGATGTGCCCAAACCACGAAAGACAGACCGCCTGTTGCAAATGCTGTATAAAGAATAGTTCTGTACCCGAACAGTTTTTTTCGAGAGAAAACGGTGATTATATCAGCTACGATTCCCATAGTTGGAAGCAAGACAACATAGACCTCAGGATGGCCAAAAAACCAAAATAAATGCTGCCAAAGCAGCGGATCTCCACCACCGGAGGGCAGGAAAAAAGTAGTTCCTATTCTTTGATCCATGAACAGCATAACAGCTCCAGCTATAAGTGGTCCAACTGATGCCATAAACAATATCACTGCTATCACTATAAACCAGACAGCAATTGGTATGTCGAGCATTTTCATTCCTGGAGCACGTGCGTTCATTGTTGTTGTTATAAAGTTGATTCCTCCTAGTAAGAAAGAGACAAACTCTAAAGCAACAGCAAGAAGCCATAAGGATGATCCCCAATCGGTAAGACTGTATTCAGCAACTGAAGATAATGGAGGATAAGCCGTCCAAGCTCCGCCGAATCCTCCTCCTTTGACGAAGAAAGATAGAATCAAAACTAGTGCACTAACAAAAAAAATTTGGTATGACAATCTGTTCAATCTGGGAAAGACCATATCATCACAGCCTATCATCAGTGGAATAATATAGTTTCCAAATCCCGCAATCAGTACAGGCATGGCCACCCAGAAAATCATGATTGTTCCGTGATTTGTCACAAGCATGTTATACTCTCCTGGACCTACCAGACCATAAAGAGGGACTATTTCTCCAGGAAAGGCAAGTTGCATTCTAAAGGCATAGGCAAAATACCCCCCGATAATTGCCATAATCATCCCGGTGAAAATGTACTGCATTCCAATGATTTTATGATCCACAGGGAGGATATATTTATGCAAAAAATTCAGTTCTTCATGATGTTCTGAATGTATATCTTTTTGAACTGCGGTAGTTTCTTGGCTCATTTTTTATTTATATTTCATTGACTAAAAAATACTGGCTAATTGAACAGAAAAGGATTCTTTGTCATGAATTTGGGATGTCTTTGATGGTAAATCAGTCTTGGTTCCCATCCTTTTTTGGTAATGACTTTCATAGGTCCCATTTTGAATCTGAGCCATGGTTGAATTAAAACTTTCTTCAGAATGGACAGTTACTGCTGCTCCCATAATTCCGTGACCGTAACCACACATTTCAGCACATTGTAGGTCATATGTTCCAGTTTTGCTAGGCTTAAACCAACCACTGATTGTACGTCCAGGAACAGCATCTTGTCGCAGTCTAAAAGCCGGTATAGCGAAGTTATGAAGTACGTCACGCGACTGCAATTCAAAGTGATAGGTATTATCAACTTTTAAATGAAGATCATTTACTGTTTGAATATCATCTTGGGTGTCCAGCTTTCCATCGGGCCCTGCATGAATAAAGGACCAGCTCCACTGTTGACCGATAACTCTTACAAGATTGTCTCTTGGGGGTAATGTTTGTTTTATTCCTACCCATACAAAGATATTGATAGCTATTATTACTACGTCAAATGCAACCACTGAATAATGAGGATAATGAGTCCATTTAGTTTCACTGTGTTTTTCTCCAGTAATGTATTTGGCTTTTACACCATCTTTCCTACGATACCGAAAAAGAAAATATACAAAAATTCCAAAAACCAAAAAAAACCAAAATCCAATGATCAACGTTATCACTAGGAAGAGGTTGTCTATATCCCCAGCAAATGAAGATGCATTGTGAACAAAATATTCAATCATTTAAATTTTTTACTTCAATCTAGTTAGTAGATCTTTAGTCATCAAGAAGATATCCCAAAGAAAAAATCCCAATCAATTAAAAATAAATTGATCGAGTCAAATTTTAAAATGCAAAAAAGTAGGCAGCTATCATAAACGATAAACATGTACCAAGGATAATGTAAAACGCTTTTGAGGCCATTACATCTGAATCATTATCTTCCATAATCCTTCATAACTATAAATTTAATATATAAATCTGTCCATGATAATAATGCTACTCAAGAGAGGCAAGTAAATAATGGAAGCAAGAAAAACTTTACGTGCATTTTCAAAATTACTTTTTCGAAAAAACAAAAAAATTACAGCTAAAAATGCTAATCCTAATATAATTGAACTCAGAAGATAAAAAAGACTGCCTTGACCGATAACAAAAATTGCAGTACTGGGAAAAAACAGCAACCCTCCGTATAAAAGCATTTGAAAGCTGGTTCTTTTACCTGTGGTATCCTCAAGTGAAAGCATTTTGAAACCTCCACTTCTGTAGTCATCACGATACATCCAGGCAATTGCAAAAAAATGTGGAAGTTGCCAAAAATAAAGCA
>CAZOTX010000138.1:0-1231 GCA_964582835.1 uncultured Pseudomonadota bacterium
CTGAAAAGAGTTGATAATTCCTAAGACAGTTCCAAATAATCCAATGAAAGGTGCTGCACTAGAAATGGTTGCAAGAATATTTAAACGGTTTTCAATGAAAGAATATCGTTCATTGATTGTCTTCTCAATCACTCTCTGCAACTGTTGACTAAGATAAGGGAGCATCGAGCTGTTTTCTGAAATGTCCGGAGAAGAACGTTGAATTCGTTGACTCATCCGTGCTGCTTCCTGATAGGTGGCAGAGAAAATAAATGAGAAAGCAGAATAAAAATAATTAGAAGAAACTTTTTTGACTTGATTTAGGCTGGACTCGTTCAGGTATATTTGATAAAATTTCTGGTCTTCTTTGCGGATTTTATTGTACTGAATCACCTTAATAATGATAACGGCCCATGAAAGGGCCGACATCAAAGCTAAAATGAGTAGAACTAGCTTTGCAATCAAGCTGCCACTCAATACCATCCCGACTATGCTCGTTTCTCCTAACCATTCGGTGAGCATAATTCAAAGAGTAATCGAAGTTCGTGACAGATTTACAAAGAATTTACAGACGTGTAAACTCTACTCGCCGATTTTTACTCCAAGCGGATTCATAACTTCCTTCTACTGCAGGACGTTCCTCACCGAAACTGACCAAAGAAAATTGTGATGGACTTGCTCCGAGGCTAACGAGGTAGTCCAAGACTGCTCTTGCACGACGTTCACCCAATGCAAGATTGTATTCGTTGGTACCACGCTCATCACAATGACCTTCTAATTGAATCTGAACATCAGAATTTTCAGCAATCCATTCATAGTTTTTCTGGATAATTTCTCCATAGGAAGCCGTGATAACGCTCTTGTCATATGCAAAGTAGACCATTCCCATATCATAAATTATTGCTTCCGGTTCCTCCGGAGGAGATGAAATGATGGTCACAGCTTTGGGAGCTTCAACACTTCTCTCGGCATCTTGCTCCTCTGCAATTTGAGCTTCTTCTTTTTCAACCTCTTCCTGTTGAGCCAATACTTGTGCAGGCTCCTCTTCTTCAACTGCTTTTTGTACCTCAGCTGGTTTTTCCGCCTCTACAGTTTCTTCCACTTCTACTGGTTTGGTTTCTTCAACTACAGTCTCTTCCTCCGGTGGATCCTCTGGAGGTGGTGGAGGTGGTGGAGGTGGTGGAGGTGGTGGATCAACGCCAACGCCACCCACTTTCTCATCCGGTGGATCATCCTTGGTAGGAAACGCTGG
>CAZOTX010000138.1:1241-4858 GCA_964582835.1 uncultured Pseudomonadota bacterium
GGGGGCGGGGGGGGGGGGGGGGGGGGTGGTGGATCTTGCTTAACCACTTCTTTCTCCGGTTCTTTTTCCTTAGGTGGATCTTCCTTCGGTGGATCCTCTTTTGGAGGAGCAGTAATTAGTGGTGGATCTTGCTTAACCACTTCTTTCTCCGGTTCTTTTTTAGGGGTTGGTTCTTCTTTACCACAGTTACCCCCGGTTAGCAAAATCGCCATTGTGATTACGAAAATCAACCTATATAAGTTTTTCATTACATACCTCTTATTTGTTGAAAACATTTTCTACTGGAAAGCTTCTACCTCATTAAATGCGAAACTGGGAATCCATCCAGCTTTAACCCTATAACTTGCAAGTGAAGTGCCTTTTTATGAATTTTAGCACAAAATTACCAAACTGCAAATTGCGGACAACTCACCAAAAAAACTTTGTGCCCAATTATCGTTTGATCATTTACAAGAAATGGGAATCAACCAAAACTAAAAAAATCTCTTTGGTTGTGAAACAAAATACTACAGAATATTGTCTAATTCAGGCTTAGTACTCCATACAAGTCAAAAACGTCCGTCTTTAAACTCTACTTCTAGCTTTTCTCCATCTGGGAAATAAAGTGTCCCTTTACCGTTTGGAACACCATTTTTGATTTCACCCTCATATCTACTATTTATCTTCTCGTCTCCATTATTGAACCAAACCCATTCATCTCCAACCAACTCACCATAAAGAACTCCCCCACATACCGGGTCTTCAATATTTAACTGGTGACATATTTTTTCCCGAGCCATTTCACCATAAGGATCTTCATTTCCCTTTAGAGCTAGTAGCAATGACTTTTGTTCTTCATTTTGACCCATTTTACCAAGCAATTCACTTGCTTCGAAAATTGACCTACTTCTATATGGACTATTTGGATAGTCAGAAATCAATGCTCCATAATAGCCTAAACTTAGTTCCATTAAACCCTTATTTTTTTGAGTCTCCGCTAACAGCAAGATTAATAAATCTTTTTGCAAGTTGTCCCCTTTATTTATCAAATCTAAAACTAGTGACTCAAGTGTACTCGTTTCCCCTACTGAAGCAAGAGCCAATATTGTAGCAAATTGATTCAATTCTGAAAGCTGAGAACTACTACTTTTTCTCTGATATTCTTCCAGTTTTTCTTCAAGGATAGAAATTTTAAATTTCAGTGACTTAATTGTCTCTGATAATTTAAGATTGTTTTTTGTTAGAGTCTCTATTTTTTCATTTTGAGGCTCCAAAAGAGCCAATTGCTCGCTCGCCAGCTTTGAGGACTTTTCTTTAAGCTGAATCATTTCAAGTTGTAATCGAGCTACTAACCGCTTAACCTTTTTAACGTCACTTGCTCCAAAAGCAACTAGAGAAGTTATCGACAAAAATGCAGCGCAGAGAATAGCTCTTACAGAAAGCCGTCTCAATAAAATTGTGAAATAAATCATAATTTAACGTAAACCCGAATTCCACGAAGGTGATGTCTCTTCAACTCCATCACCCGATTTAGTAAGTCTTTGAGCAGGGCTTCCTGAAGAAAGAGAATAATAGATTTTCCAGTTCCTCTGACCTCTTTTTTTACCCTGATAAGCTATTATAGAACCATCTGAAGACCAAACAGGACTTTCAGCTTGCATACCTTTTGGTGACACTTGAGTTTCAAAACCTAATGGATCGTCCACCAAGGCGCGAAAGATAACTGATTTGCCCTTACGTATACCGTTATAGGCAATCATAGTACCATCAGGTGACCATGAAGGAGTTGAATTATATTTGCCCTTTTTTGAAAACCAAGTCCTTTTTTTTGTACCCAAATCCAAAATATAAACCTGAGGAGTGCCGGTTCGATCAGAAATGTAAGCAAGCTTATTCCCATCTGGAGAAAGTGCCGGTTCGGTTTCAATGGCAATATGTTTTGTTAACCTACGCATCATTTCCAATGAAGGCCCAGTACCCGCAGAAACAACTACGTATTCGAAGAGATCTGTATTTTTATCACCAATATATTTTGCAAGATAAATATTCCCGTTATTTCCCCATGTAGCACTGCTGGTACTACCCTCACTGAAATACATGCTCTTCCCCTTTAATCTTAATGGATTAAAACCTTGCCAAATAACTTCAGAGCCACGACCAGTCTGAGCATTATAAATAATAGCGTCCCCCTTTGGACTCCAGCTTACACCAGTATTATTAAACAAGTTGTATGTAATTTGTTTTTGAGTCTCTGATCCAAAACGTTTCATTACAAGAGCGTTTTTGTTCCCTCCTTTTTTAGTTTCTGACCAAACAATTATACTACCCAAAGATCCTTGTATGCCCATTAAGTTCTTTATTAATAAATTACCCAACTGAGAAGATTTTAAATTAACGTAGTCCTTATCTTCATTACGGAATCTCATTCCTGTTGTAATTGGCTCAAAGCCTTGACCTGTAGCACCAGATAATGTTACTGAAACAATTTCGTCATCAGAGGTAGGACTTATTTCAAGGTTAAAAGTAGAATTTGCTGTATCTTCTACTATTTTAAAAAACAAAGTTTTAGGCATTTGAATACGTAATTGTTCAACAAGGAGATCAACCAAGTCAGAATCAGCAGATTTATTAATGGAAAGGTTAAGTTTTTCTATTCTAGGTTTGTTAATATCAAAAAATTCAATAGCGTAAGCTGGCGAAAATAGATAGAGAAAAACTCCAAAAATTAGTTTTTGCTTAAATAATATTTTCATACAGTCTCCTGTGTTTCTGGTTTAAAAGTTAATACACAAACTAAAGTGTGTTACTAATTGGGCGTAAATTTCAACCCTATCTCAGTCAGTTTGCCCTCAAAATCGTCTGGTAAAGGGGGCAACGTTTTCAATTTGGCAAACAAAGACTTCAGCGAATGATCAAAAATCCTGTTCCCTGAAACTTTAACAAATGAATATTGCAGCAATGTTCCATCTTTCGCGATAATGAGCCTCAATTTCATTTCCAGATGTGGACTTAATTGAGCCGGCAATGTCCATTTTTCTACAATGTAACTGTAAACTACCTGCCCGTAATCTCTACTCTGCACAACTCCTAATTTTTTAATCTTCCTCGCAATTTTTGATTTTCCCTTAGCAAAAAGAGCAGAGTTTTTTGTAATTACTTCCGCTACCTGCCCTTTGCCAGTTTTAGAAATTTCACCCTGTTTCCGTAATTTTTTGAGGTTTAAATTTTTCGTATCTAATTTAAATCCCTTTAATACCTTTCCAAGTGAAATTGTTTTATTTTTAGTAGATTCAGGAATTGTTTTCTCTAAAGCCTCTAATTCTTCCAAGGGGAGTTTCTTTAACTCTGACAACTCTTCTGAAATAGTTGCAACTTCCCTGGAATCACCTTCTCCTTTAACCAAGGTTTCATCCTCCTCCACAACCTCAGATTGATCCGGTTTATCTGCTTGTGTAACAGCAGTTTCTTTTTGATCTTCAATACCAGTCTTATCTTCGCCCAAATCCGCCAATTTCTCAGTCTTGTCAGTTTCAGGTTCAACTTCTATTTTCCTTTCTTCAACTGCTTCAGCTTTTTTCCTTTCTTCAACTTCATCATCTTCCAAATCTGGAAGTTGCTCTATACTTTTTAATTTAGTC
>CAZOTX010000139.1:0-4847 GCA_964582835.1 uncultured Pseudomonadota bacterium
AGGATTGTTGAGGGTAACAATGAAAATATTACCCTTTTTTTTAAATTCTAATACTGCCATTGTGTCCTTTTTTGGGATTGTCAGGTTGTTTTATTTTCTTTGATTTTTAATAATTTTCCTGCCATTTGCGAAATGTATCTCTTTCCTATTTCAATCTTTGAAAATTAACCTCACTGGAAAAAGGCAAGAAGAACACTGAGTGTTACTACTGAAAAAACAGTGGAAATAAAAGCTGTTCCACTTGATACTGACTGCCCCACATTATAGCGACTGGCAAAGAGAAATGGGTTAACTCCCGTCGGTTGGGCCGCTAACATCACCAGAACTTTAACCCAGATTGCTTCTTTGACACCAAAAACCAGCGTTGCCAAGCTCCAAACAACAATGGGGTGCACAATGGTCTTAATGATAACGATTATAGGTACTTCCTGCCATGGTATATTTTTTCGAAAACTTACTAACGTTGCCCCAAGTGCAAACAAAGCGCAGGGAGTAACAGAGTTTGCCAGAAGCCTTACCATTTCATCCAAGGGTCTCCACAAAGTTATTTCAAAATAATTGCACACTAAACCGGAAAGTAAACCAATGATGAGAGGATTGGTGAACAATCCATACGAAGCTTTAGTAACAACTGTTTTAATTGGTGCTCTTCCACTTTTTCCAATTTCAAGCATGATTGTGAAAAGTGGAACCATAATGATGCCATGTGTACCGATAATAATGAACAAAGGTAAAACAGCCTGTTCACCAAAGGCAAGAAAAATGATCGGAATTCCAAGAAGAACTGTGTTGGAAAAACTACCAGAAAAAGCATTGATCACCTGCTCTGAAAAAGTACGTTGCCAGAGTAAACGTGTTAACCAAAGACCTGTGAATAATATAATTAATGTCCCAATATAGTATGAAGCTAGATAATCCCAAGGGATCACATTTGGAAGGGTTGTAGTGGAGATCGTACGAAGTAGAAGCATCGGTACAGCAAAATCGAATACGAACCTTGTGAGTCCACGAACTGCTGACTGATCAAACCAACCTACATTGGCAGAAATATAACCCACCATTAAAAGGCCAAATATAGGTAATATTATCTCAATAACAGCTTCGAACACTTTTATCTTCATGAAGGCGGAAGATGAATAATTCCGCAAAGTATTTTTTCATTGAAAAGACTGTCAAGTCTGGGAGAAGATGAAATTTGTTTGAACAGTTTTGGCTTTCATTATTCTATGCTTTTTGAATTTCAGCACCCAAGGGTTTTATGAAAATCAGCAGTTGAGGTAAAAGCGTTAAGGCAGCCATAAGGGCAATCAGCATAGCAAGTCCAGTCAGCAAACCAAAATAAATGCTGGGAATGAACTTTGATAGCACAAGAATAGAAAAGCCGATGATGATCGTGATTGATGTGTAATACATAGCATAACCGATACTCTCATGTGAACGGTGCATGGCGGCAAGATAGTTCCGGTCTGAACTAAACTCATACCTGAAGCGGTGGATATAGTGTATGGTGTTATCAACTGCAATACCAACGCTGATTGCTGCGATTGTAATGGTCATCATGTCCAACGGAATTTCCATCCATCCCATAAATCCCAATACCACCCCAATTGAAAGAACATTTGGAAAAATAGCTATCAGCGCGATTGTAAATGAGCGAAACAGAAATACAAACATTATCAAGAATGAGATAATGACTACTCCCAGGGTAAGAATTTGTGACCTAAAAAGGCTTTGTAACATATTGTTGTAAAGCACAAGCAAATTTGCGAGATGACCTTTGTCCTCTGGAATTTCAAGTTTAATTTTCAAATCATTTTTAATTTGTTTTAAAAGCTCATTTCGCCTAAGATTTGGTTCTGAATCTCTGATTCTAACATTAAATCGTGCCTCATTGTTTTCTACAGATACATAAGGATCCAAAATAATTTTACGAAAACGCTCAGGCAACTCGTTATAGAGAAGAGCAAGCAAAAAATCATCCAGTGATTTTCCAGAATTAATAGTTCTACCTATTTTGAGCATAGTGCCCAAAGAAAGCACTTTACCTGTTTGTTGAAGACCGTCAAGATAATCGTGTATTCTCTCAATCCTATCCATTTTTTCTGCTGTGAACCAGTATTGAGCTTCACTGGCACTTTCCTCAAATTCTTCTTCAAATTCATCAAACTCATCTTCGTCTTCAATTTCTGTATCTGCGTTCACTTCTTGATCTTCTTTCTGAAAATCATCTATATCTTGTTCTAGATTAACAACTAAATCAAGTGGTGTTGTTCCACCAAGTTCTCTATCAATCATCTTCATGCCTTGATATATCTCGGTAGATTCTTTGAAATAATCAATAAAGCTGTTTTCTACGGTAAGCTTAGTTGCTCCAACTAGACTCACAATTAGTGCGCCTATGCTCACTAAAAGAATGCTATTTCCATATTTTTCTGTTAAATCTGCAAAAATTTTGGTTAAAGCAAAACGAGATTCAAATGAAGTGTTTGGCATTACTTTAGGCATTTGCATTAAAAGTACTGGGAATATTAAAAAAGTTAAAAACAGTGAAACACCTATCCCTGCACTCATCATCCAACCAAAATTCATAACTGGTAATATTCCACTCAAAATAAGGGAAGCAAATCCCACCACAGTCGTCAAAACCGCAAATGTACAAGGTTTTGCCATAAAAATAGTTGAGTCCAAAATTAATTGACGCTGATCCATTTGAGGATTTTGTTTTGCTAATTCACGATAGCGGACGATTAAATGGATAGTAATCGCCATAGTTATAATTAGCTGTATGGAAATGAAATTAGAAGAGATAACCGTCACTTCCCAACCAAAAAGTCCTAAAAAGCCGCTTGTTGTGATCACGGAAAATGCACATGTAATAATTGGTAGAAATATCCAGCGCAATTGCCTAAAAATGACCCATAGTGTAAGTATTAAAAAGACAAATACCGCACTACCAAAAACCTGAAGATCGCTTCTGATAAAAGTAATCAAATCATCTGCAACCATACTTGCTCCGCCAAGAAAAATCTTAGCTTCATCACGGTAATTTTCTGCAATTGATCGAACTTGAGCAATGTTGTTGTGTTCAATAATTCGCATTTTGTCACGGTGAATTTTGAATTCTAGTAAAACTTTTTCCAATTCATCTTTCTCAACATTGCTTAAGTCTCTCTCTCTTCCTTTTTTTCTTAGACTATTCCTATGCTGCAACAATTTACGATAAATTGGATCATCCTTTAAATTTATTAGTAAAGCAGTGGTTTTAAAATCTCGACTGACCAGATTATCTTTATAAATTGGACTATTGAGGAACTCTTTTTTAGCAAGAGCTTTATCTATTTCTGGAGATTCCAAAGTGGGTACATTTTTTATCAATTCCTTGACAGGCTTTGGGGGACTCTCTAAAAGTGGTACGTTTAAGATAGAAATAACGGACTCTACCCTTTCCAACTTTAGCAGATCATCACTCAAATCCCTCAAGAATCTTAATGTTTCATCTTCTAGTAAATCTGCTTTTGGACTATAAGTTAAAACTAAAAAATCACTGTTCCCATATCGCTCATTTACTAGTCTGGTAAAGGCCAAATCTTTATCATCCTCAAGAAGAAGTGTTTCTGCTGAAGCATCAATTTCCAAATTTCGAGCTTGATAACCCAGAGCCGTGACACAAAACAGTATCAAGAGTATAATACTCTTAGGATAACTTAAGATAACACTGTCATAGAAATTTCTAAGCATCAAGACCTTTACTCCGGAACTGTTTTCACCGTCTATGGAACAGGTGTTGGACATTCAGTTTTAACTTCAGCGACTTCTATATCTTCTAAAGATCTCAATCGATTCATTAGATCATCCATACATCCTTTTTTCAAAAACCCTGAAAATTGTGAGCGATAAGTTTGCACAATACTTACACCAAGAACCTCAACATCGTAGACCATCCATCCTTTTTTCCTAGATTTGTAGAGTTTATATTTCATCTCCATTTTGTCATCCTTGCCCATAAGATAAGTCAATACTTCCACTCGATTCTTCTTTTTTCGTTTCGCTTCATCAACTACAACTTCTTCATCTGTATAAAGGTCGAGTTTGTCCATGTAGGATTGTTTTAATTTCTCCACAAAGAGCTTCGAAAATTCTTTTCTTCCATCCTTACTGAGAGATTTCCAGTGCTTTTTTCCTAAACTTAATTTAGCCATTCTTACTAAATCAAAAAAACCTTCTACGGTTTTTAAAATTGCATCTGTTTTATCTTCTTTGCTCAGACTTTTGTCTTTGAGAGTACTTATGACATGTTCAACTTTTTTCTTTGTCATTTCCCTTATTTCATTGATTTCATCAGCAATGATAGTTTTTGCCCCAAACAAAAGGAAAAAAAGTGATATAAATAAAAAATTGATTAATAGATTTTTTGAAACCTGCATAGTGTTATTCCTCAATTAGTTTTGCTCGATTCTGCTCATAGACATCTCTCAAAAAAGGATATAGTTCAATAGCATCTTTTTTAAGATTTTCATAATGGCCAATACGCAATGATTCTCGGTTAATAGTTTTTAAAAGTGTTAATTCAACTTGCTGAAGAGTTTGTCTTGAAACGTCCAGATATTCTCCTTCCTTTTTGGGAAAGTTATACGGTCGATTTTCGACATAGTTCACAGGGTCTATTTGCATATCCGGATACAAACTGAACATGTCTCGTACATTTGAAGGTCCTAAAAAAGGTAAAACAACATGGAATCCTCCCCCTACTCCATAAAAACCAAGTGTCTGTCCGAAATCCTCTTCATGCGCTTCTAAACCAAACCACTCCTTGGCTGGATCCCAAAATCCTAAAATTCCAATGGTAC
>CAZOTX010000140.1:0-4837 GCA_964582835.1 uncultured Pseudomonadota bacterium
TTGGGAGGCAGTCAATTCAGGGATTCCTTATTGGAGTAATGCCAGGAACTGGGGCAACGATTGCCTCATTTCTAGGTTATGCAGTAGAACGGAATCTTGCTAGTCAGGAAGAGCGAAAAGAATTTGGAAAAGGTTCGATAAAAGGTTTAGCAGCACCTGAAACAGCAAATAATGCTGCGAGCACAGGCTCTTTTGTCCCTTTGTTAACTTTAGGGATTCCCGGTTCAGGAACGACTGCGGTACTGCTGGGGGCTTTCATTGCTCTAAACCTGCAACCCGGACCACAACTGATGCAAGACCGGCCTGAAGTCTTCTGGTCGGTGATTCTGTCTATGTACTTTGGCAATATAGTTCTTCTCGTACTAAATCTTCCATTGGTTCCATATATTGCAAGATTGTTGGCAATTCCGAGGAGCTTCCTAATTCCATTCGTCCTTTTTTTTGCCATGGCTGGAGCTTACATAGGTCAAAACAATTCCACAGAATTGTTAATGCTAATAGGTTTCGGTGTGCTGGCTATAATCCTAAGATTTGCGGATTACCCCCTACCACCATTGTTGATTGGTTTCGTGCTTGGGCAGATGTTTGAGGACAATCTAGGCCGATCAATGAGGAATGCAAACGGGATCCAATTTATCTGGGAACGCCCGATGACACTGATGCTGATTATTTGTGCAATTTTGTTCATTCTAATTCCGCTATTAAAGGATTGGATTGCGCGAAAACATAAATAAAATTCATTAAATAGATTTTCCTTTAACAGTATGGACTTTACGAAAATTCAACCAAGAAATTGTTGAATAAAGTTTCCAGCAACCCTTTATATGGCTGTTTAGCAATTTCCAAAATCTTTTTCTCACCAAATATTGACCAAAATTTTTTCTAAACGCAGTCGACATTAGAGTCTTTTTAGAAAAAAATCATCTTTATTTTTTCACACCATATCCCCCTCCTCCCGGAGTTTCAATTCGTATTCTGTCACCAGATTCAGCCAGAATTTCATTTTTCCCACCTAGGTGGAGTTTGGAACCGTCTTTTCGTATAAATAGGTTCAATCCGCTTTTTCCCGGTTGGCCACCGTTTAGTCCATAAGGCTGATGAACCCTGCGCTCTGAAAGTATAGCTGTATTGAGTTGCTCCAAAAATTCTACCTCACGAACGAGTCCGTTACCACCTTGGAATTCCCCATTACCACCTGAATTTTTCCGGATTGAAAATTCACGAAGCATTACTGGATAACGCCGTTCCAGAATTTCCGGATCAGTTATACGTGTGTTTGTCATATGAGTATGTATACCTGATTGACCGTGCCAGTTTGGACCAGCTCCCGCACCACCTCCAATTGTTTCGTAATAGCCAAAATTTTCATTGCCGAAGGTGAAATTGTTCATACAACCTTGTGATGCCGCACAGGCTTGGAATGCTTTGAGGATTACGTCTGTGATTCGCTGAGAAGTCAAAACATTACCACCTACCACAGCAGCATTTTCAGATGGTGCTAATAGTGAACCTTCTTCAATTATAACTTTGATAGGATTGAGACAGCCCTGATTGAGTGGAATTTCCTGATTGATTAAACAGCGTAAACTGTACAAAATCGCTGAATGAGTTACTGCTCGAGGAGCATTTAGGTTGCCCCAAAGCTCAGGTCCTGTTCCAGTAAAATCGAAAATCGCATTGCCATCTTTTCGATCTATAGTGAGATGCAAAACTATCTTGCTTCCGTCATCTAGATAATCCTCTGCTACAACGGTGTCTACTTCAGCCAAACCTTCCCTTTTAGAGAGTTCCTTGAGTAAATTAATTACTGCTTCTTCAGCATTATTTTGGATATGGTGCATATATGCTTGCACAACCTGCAGTCCAGGTATATTTTGAGACGAATAATGCTTCACCATTTCTAAAAGCAAATCAATTCCCCGCTGATTAGCCGCAACTTGTGCTTTTAGATCGGAAAGGTTGTCCGAAAGTAAACGGGTGCCTCTGATAGCTGGTTCTCCCAAATTTCGTGCTATTTTCCCCGGGGCTAAAAGCAATTCAGTAATTCCTTCTTCGTTGAATATTCCGTTTTCCACCACTTTGAAAGTTTTGATACAAGCACCTTCTTCTTTTAATTCGTGAGAAAAAGGTGGCATCGAACCTGGAGAAATTCCGCCTATATCTGCATGATGTCCTCGACTAGCAATGTAAAAAATAGGTTTAATTTTATTGGAAAGAGAATCAGCGGGCCAAACCGGAGTGATTACTGTAATGTCCGGAAGATGGCTCCCTCCCGCGATGGGATGATTGGTAAGCAAAACGTCACCTTCCTTAAGATTTTTCCCCTGCAGTTTAACTTGCTGACGAACTGCTTCGCTCATTGCACCAAGGTGAACAGGCTGGTGCGGTGCATTGGCAACTAATCCTCCAGTTTCGTCAAAAACGGCACAGGAAAAATCCAGACGCTCCTTTATGTTTGTAGAAATAGCAGTACGTTGCAGTGTACGTCCCATTTGCTCGGCAATTGACATGAAGAGATTACCAAAAATTGCAACCTGCACCGGATCTGCCTGAGTACCTATTTCAAGATTGGTTTTAGTTTTAACGGTCAAAACAACATTACCGTATTTCGTAATATCAGCTGAACACCCTGGTTCAACGAGAATTGTTGAGGTATCCTGTATCAAAATCACCGGTCCTTGTAAACACAGCCCAGCCTCTAAATTTTCTAGGTGATAAATTGGAGTATCATTCCAGCCTCCGGAAAAATAACATCTGGTCTGATCTGATTTGGGAATGTTATTATTCCCTTGTACCCCAGCTGATTGTTTTTCAATCTTGAATTGCTTCAAACCGGGAGATTTTGCCACAGCACGCACACGCAAATCATCTACTATGATTTGCCGTCCCGTCAAATCAAACCCAAACTCTCTTTGGTATGTTTCCCTGAAGGAGGGGACAAATCCAGAATATTTTTTAACTTTTTTTTGCAATTCGGGAACTGACTCATCAATGCTTAAACTGGAATTCATTTTTCTGGTGTCGAAATTTAATTTTGATTCTGGTTCTGGAACCATCAATGCTGTATCAGTACCCTCATAGCGTAAATTGAGGTAGCGCTTAATTTCTATATCTTCTAACTTATATCCTTGCTCTACCAAATTTTTTTTGGCTTTCTTTGTTAAATTATCGAGTTTTTTCAAAATGATTTTCAGAGTTTTTCTCTCTTCGTTTTCCCGCAGTAATTCAACAGAAGGCTCCTGAATTTCTACGACAATATCAGCCAGCCCCATTCCGTAAGCTGATAAAATTCCAGAGAATCGGTGAATGAAAATTTTGGAAATACCCAGTTCAAGGGCAATGGCGCATGCGTGTTGACCACCGGCACCACCAAAACAAGCCAAGGCATGCTCCTTTATGTCGAATCCACGCATTACAGAAATTTCACGAATCGGACGTACCATGACTTCATTGGCAACTCGTAAAAACCCCAAAGCGACTTCTTCTACGGTCATTTCAGCAAGTTGATGATTTTTGGAATAGTTGTTTATTTCAGCAGTTAGTTTTTCAAAGGCGAAACGTGATGCATCAAGGTCCAGAGCTTCGTTTTCATTTGGCCCAAAAATTTTTGGAAAGTATTCTGGGTGCAAACGACCCAACACCAGATTTGCGTCAGTTAATGCCAAATGTCCTCCTTTACGGTAGCAGACGGGTCCAGGATGGGCTCCGACAGATTCCGGACCCACTTCAAACAAACCATTCCGAAAAAAGAGTCGCGATCCTCCTCCGGCAGCCACAGTTTTGATGTCAATTTGCGGAGCTTGTATACGGATCCCTGCAGTTTCTGTTTCGTGAACTAGTTCGTAATCTTCGCCGTAACGAGAAACATCAGTCGATGTGCCGCCCATATCAAAACCAATAACTGGTAACTGGTGTCTGGTTGTTTGTAGGTTTTGGTTGGAGTTCGAAATTCCTGTGTCATCTTCTGAAATTGACGAAGTCATTGCATACCCCACAACTCCTCCAGCAGGTCCAGACAAAATGGCATTGCATCCCTTAAAATTTTTAGAATTGGTTAAACCACCATCTGACTGCATAAAAAGTAATTGAGTGTCTTCCAGATTATCTGAAAATCCTGAACGGAAACTGTCCAGGTAATTCTGAATATGCGGTGTAAGATAGGCATCGACAGTTGTTGTGTCGCCACGAGCGACCATTTTGACCATCGGCATTACTTGATGCGAAAGTGAAATTTGCTCAAAACCTATTTTATGTGCAATTTCACCAACTAGTCTCTCATGTTCATGAAAAGCATAAGCATGGAAAAATACTACTGCCACTGCCCGAATTCCTTTTTTGAAAATTACTTCAAGCTGCTGGCTTACTTTTTTTAAATCAGGTTTAGCCAAAACCTCAAAATTTTCTCCTGTAGTTCCTTGAACAATATTTGCAGAAAAATTGTGTGCACTTTCATTAACATTTTTCCTAAAAATTCGCACACGCTCATCAACTTCGATTACTTCCTCATAAAGCAAGTCATTTTTTTGTATTTCCAGATCAAAAATTTTAGGGCGGCTTTGATTCCCTATTTGCAGTAAATCCCGGAACCCCTTTGTTGTCAAAAGTACAGTTCGTGATCCTTTACGTTCCAATAGTGCGTTTGTTGCCACTGTGGTCCCCATTCTTATCCATTCAATATTTTCTGAAGAAAAAGTTGTAGATTTTCTACCACTTATTTTAGAAATGGTTTTTCCGGTCACTGATTCAAGAATCCGGCGAATGCCCTCTCTTGGAGCATCTGGGTAATTTTCTGGATCTTCCGAAAGTAATTTTACTACACGGAATCCAGGTTCACCTG
>CAZOTX010000141.1:0-4835 GCA_964582835.1 uncultured Pseudomonadota bacterium
TCAGCCATTTTAGCCATTTCACGATCCAGATCTACCGTATTTCCGTCAAAATCAGGGAAAGGAGAAGCACTGTGAATTCGCTGTGCTTGTATCAGTTTCAGTGGAGGAGTATTACGTCCATCAAAATGTTTGGCATTTGTAGTTTTGAGCAAACCTGGATCTTCAGCATGCAACGCTTTTTCAAGACTTTTGTCAAACACCATATCCTCGGCTTTGTAACCGGGAGTGTCTTTATTCGCAATATTTGAGGTCAGTAAATCCTGTCTCTGTGTTCGAAAGTCCAGTGTTTTCTGAATTAATGTAAACAGGTTATTTTCAAACATTCCAGACATGATCGTGCTCTTTTTAAAAAATTTGCTACCAAAATATGTGTGAAATTGATGCAATCTCAGGGCCAAGTTTAGAAAGTATTTGATTGTTACATCTGTCGTGATCACCTTGCATTTTTTCTGATTCGGCTTAAGATGGACAAACAAAGTTTAAGATATGGGGAAAGATGATAAAAAAACAAACACAAGTTTGGGGAAGTCACCTCAAAAAACCACCAAATGAACAGAACGTCCTTTTTTGTGCAGGTCGTGATATGCAGCCATTACCAATGGCAGAT
This sequence comes from uncultured Pseudomonadota bacterium, assembly GCA_964582835.1. Lineage (GTDB taxonomy): Bacteria > SAR324 > SAR324 > SAR324 > NAC60-12 > Arctic96AD-7. The sequence continues at coordinate 608 of CAZOTX010000141.1, forward strand.
GAATTGCTTTTGCCCTACGATATATGGACCAATCGAGCACATTGCATAATGCTTCACAAGCAGGGACTGATACCAAAAGCAAGTTTAAGCAGTATTTTGGAGGGGCTTAAAATTTTGGAAGAACAAATATCACTAGGAAAATTTTCACTTAACCCTGGCAAAGAAGATGTTCACATCAATGTTGAATCCTTTATTACAGAAAATCAAGGGATTGAAGCCGGTGGAAGGATGCACATTGGTCGTAGTCGTAATGATCAGTCAGCATGTGACATGAGATTATATTTACGTGCTGCCGGTTTAAACCTATTTAAATCTGTGAAAAATTTAGCTTCAACGTTGTTGATACAGGCAGAGAAAAATATTGAAAGTGTTATGCCGGGATTTACTCATTACCAGCCAGCGATGGTCACAACCTGGGGTCATTGGTTGTGCGCTTATGTCCAGGGACTGTGCCGTGACATGGAACGACTGGCATTTGCCATCTCACTAGTTAACCGCAATCCTTTGGGAGCGGCAGCGGCGTTTGGCACATCATGGCCGATTGACCGAGGAATCACAACTGAACTGTTAGCTTTTGAAAAAATTGATACCAACACGCTGGACTGTATCGTTTCACGCTGGGAAAATGAAGCTCAATTGGCCCATTCTGGGTCAATGCTTATGAATCACCTTAGTATAATGGCTCAAGATCTCATTTTTCTTAGTCATCCATATTCAGGATTTCTTCAGATTGATGATGATTATGTGACTGGTTCTTCGATCATGCCACAGAAGAAGAATCCGGATTTTGCTGAAGTTATTAAATCTAAAGCTGCTATATCTCAAGGATTATTAACAAGTTTGCTCGGAATTCAAAAAGGTGGGTTGAGTGGCTATAACCGAGATACTCAAGCTACCAAATATTTGATTATGGATCTTGTACGTGAATGTGAATCTGCACCAATTATATTGCAGAATGTCTTTAACAGTTTAACTGTCGATACCAAAAGAATGCGGGAACTCTGTGAAAATGGCTTTATGAATTCTGTGGATATTGCTGATCATTTATCGCGTACATTGAACTTGGCTTTTCGAGAGTGCTATCACCTGATGGCTAGGGCTGTAAAAATTTCTGCACCAGAAACAAAAATAACTACTGCTGTATTGAAAAAGGTGTTGGCTGATTCTGGTCATCCTGTAGAAATTGTAGAAAATTTTTCAGAATTTCATGATCCCCAAAAGATTCTGAATCTCAGAAAACATCAGGGCAGTCCTTCTCCGGAACAAACTTTCTTGCAAATTGAAGGACTTTCTGCAGAACTTGATTTGCTTTCTGCTCCGCTTGTGGATCTGCAAAAGAATATTATTTTTGCACAGGAAAGTTGCCAAAATTATGGTGTCTGACGGTAAAAAAATTGGCATAATTGGTGCGGGAGCTTGGGGAACAGCTCTTGCGAATTTTCTTGCGAAGAAAGGCAATTCAGTTCAAATCTGGTGCCACGAAAATGAAACTGCAAAAAATATTATTCAGAATCATGTAAACACCTCTTTTTTACCTGACATTGATCTTCCAGAATCAGTTAGACCCAATACTGATTTACTGGAAGTAGTTTGTAATTCTCGTATTCTTGTCATTGCTGTTCCGTCACACGTATCTCGTAAAATTGCAAAAAAAATACTCCCTGGGATCAATGCCGAACATACTTTGCTTATCCTTAGCAAAGGTATTGAAGAGCATTCTCTGGCATTTATGAGTGAAATATTTTCAGAAGAACTCGGCAATCTCCCCAAATTAGCAGTGCTGTCAGGACCAACGTTTGCGCGTGAAGTTGCTTTGGATTTGCCCACTGCTGCAGTGATAGCATGTGTAGACGAAACCGTAGGTAGGATGCTCCAAAAATGCTTTCATTCTGATCGATTCCACCTTTACCGAAGTACTGATCTTGTTGGCGTTCAACTAGGTGGAACCATAAAAAATGTGATTTCGATTGCTTGTGGAATTTCAGATGGAATGGAACAGGGATTAAACGCCAGGGCAGCCTTAATTTGTAGAGGCATAGCAGAAATGTCACGACTCGGAATTGCATTAGGGGGATCTGCAAAAACATTTTTGGGTATGTCCGGAATTGGAGATTTGGTTTTGACTGCAACAGGGAATCTATCCAGGAACTATAATTTTGGAGAAAAAATAGGCCAGGGCTTTTCATTGGGAGAATGTCTGCCCGTGACGAATAGTGCAGTGACAGAAGGAATCCGTAACTCCGTTTCCATTCAAAAATTGGGAGAAATACACAAAATTGACATGCCTATCTGTAAAGCAGTTTATCAAATATTACATGAAGGTGTTTCCTGTTTTCAAGCTTTGCAAAATTTACTAGATCGTGATCTTCCGGATGAAGAAATGTATTCCTAGGATTTCACGATAATGTCAGATTGATAAACAAGTTTGAAATTTTGAATTTTGAAATATTTTTTTATTTAGATTTATTGTTTTGAGTCATGAATAGTTTATTATCTAGTAAAAAGTGGAAAATATTTTCTCTCTATCTCTTGTTCATTTGCAGCACTTTTAGCATTGCTGGTACGGATGCCTCAATCACAATCCTTTATTTGTTGACCTTGATAAGTTGGATTTGGAAGCGCCCATTTTCACAGCTGGGGAATCCTTTTTTTTGGGCTATTTTATTTTTTGTAGCTGCAGCAGTATTTTCCGGATTGCTGAACGTATATGAAACTGAACACCTAATGGCTCTTCGAACCAATTGGCGGCTCTTTTTACCTTTATTGCTTGGGGTAATATTGGTCGAAGTAGAGGAAGAAAAATTACTTGGGATTTTCTTTGTATTTGTGTTATTGATTTCAATTTATGGCGTCATTCAGTATTTTACTGGCGTAGACTGGTTACGTCCCGAAAATCAACAAATGACTACCCCTTATTTCCCCGGTGGGTCTTTGTCAGAAAGTCTTGTTTTTCATGGCAAAGGGAATTTTTCGCACCACCTGACTTATGGAGGCGTTTTGCTGCTGTGTTTTCCTATTCTTTGTTCACTCATTTTTTGTAAAGGCTGGCGTCCACTTCCTCGTATTGGGATCGCCATAATTGCAGTTATGGTACTGCTTGGAATTGGGTCCTCAATGGGCCGGAGTATTTGGCTGGGGACTGCTGTCGTAATAACCGTTTTACTTTTTCGACTTTCGCCAAAACTTATGCTTGCATTCAGCATTCTGGTAATAGGTGGAGGGACATATTTTTATATACAATTCAGTGATCCTTCCATTCAAAACCTAGAACCAAAAAATCGTATTGAAGCCCTGCAACAGCGTTTTATTAGTGGCTTTATGCCCCATTCTAACCAAGACCGTATTTTAATGTGGGTTGCAGGAAAATCTGCTATACAAGATCATTTCTGGCTAGGAATAGGTTATGGTAATGATTCAGAGATCATGCCCTTTTACAGGGGAAATATTTCAAAGCGTACAGGGCATAAATTCAATAACAACGCTGGAACAGGGGTACACAACATCTATCTGCAAACCTGGATTAATTATGGTCTTTTTGGTTTTTTGGGATATCTTAGTATATTTACTATATTTTTCTGGCAAAGCATCTTTGCTCTCTTCAAAACAATTCCCTACAGCTATGAAAATTCAATCCTCTGGTCTGGAATTGCAGGTGTGAGCGGATTCATGGTTGCCGGTTTTTTTGAAAATAATTTCCGTGACGGTGAAGTCCAGGCAATGCTTATGATAATGATAGGCTTAAGCCTGCATCAAATTAAAAAATTAAAAAATTAAAAGGATCAGTCATCGAAAATAACAATAGACACCAAATATTGCTATTCCTGCTAATTTATTAAGAAAACTCTCTAACCTTTTTTAAAAAACCTTCCAAAATCAACACAATATCCTAACAAAAATTGGAATTTAAACACTGACAAGCACTCACTAAAAACTATGGGATTAATTGTTATTCCTATTTTGTATTTTGACTATTTGGACCCCTCGGACACACCATTGTCGAAGAATTAATTGGAATTCTTCACCAATTTCAAAGCCCTCCTTGATGCATAAAAAAATTTTCCTTGTCTTTGGGACTGCTGGATACCTCTCAAGTTATTGAGAGGACTTCTTATTTGTTAGTAGGAGTCAGAACACTACTGATTCTGAGTGGCTTTACTATGGAGGACACATTTCTCATTTATGACTATGGCATGAGGCTAAAACAATTGGAATGTATATGACCGTAGCA
>CAZOTX010000142.1:0-4780 GCA_964582835.1 uncultured Pseudomonadota bacterium
GATGCAGTTGATAGCGCTCATACTTGTCAAGAACATTAGTTTGCTCCAAAGCACCTTGCTTATATCGGTAGAAATCTCTCCTGAGATCCCTGCTTTTCCCAATGCATCGAGGAACCCCAAAGTACGCGTGGTGGTCTTTTTGTTGAATTCACCAAAGACTAGTTTGGCCAGTTTTGCGTCGTGTTTGATGATACCTGGTTCCAAAATCGACGCTGGTATAAAGGCTGCCCCCCCTAGGACTTTTTCAGCACCAAAAAAATTGCTCAGTATAGCCTGTGCATCGACGCCGTTCTGGAAAGGTATGATGGCCGTATCTGGACCTACTATAGGCCTGATCTGTTCTGCTGCTTGTTGAGTGTCATAATTCTTGACCATGAAAAGGATTACATCCACTGGTCCGATTTTGGCAGGTTCATCTGTAACCTTTATTGGGTAAACCTTGAAGTCTCCCAACGGGCTCAGCACTTTCAAACCATTTTCTCTTATTGCATCCAGATGTAGACCTCGGGCTATAAAGTTTACATCAAAACCAGCCTTGGCCAGTCTTCCACCAAAAAAACCTCCAATGGCTCCAGCGCCCATTATCGCAATTTTCATGTATCTTTTCTCAAAGTTTTCCTCAACGAATAAAAAAAATCACAAAATTTAGAAAATCAGTCCAATTTTTACGATAAATTTAGACCCTAACAACAGGCAAATCCCTGACCCAAAAAATAACTTCATAATTTTCTACATAAAATTTCTTTTAAAAACTTGCTTAAAATAATTATTTTCTTGCAAGACAGAAGGATTAATGTTATAAATCTGGTACTTAAAAATCAATTATTAAAATTAAATCACTAAGCAAGCACTATGAAACATCTATTATTAATACTCTCTCTTTTTCTGACTTCCCAGCTTTTTGGACAGTCTGTTACAGATAAAAAAGAATTAAGATATCAAATAACATCTGGTTTGTTGTGGAAAACAATTGCTAAAGGACAAATACAACCAAGAGATAAGGGTTATATCGGTTCATACAAAAATGGGGTACCTTATGGTAGAGGAACAATGACTTATTATGATGGAAGAAAATTAGTAGGTCAATTCAAGCGTTATGCATGGAATTCTACATTTTTTGATAAGAATGGACGTGTACTTGGAAATTTTGTAAAAGGGAAATACGAAAAAAATTAGATTTTCCAAAACTAAAGTCTAAAAATGTTCATTTTAATTTAAGTTCTTTGCACTGTTATTATAAGAATAACAGTCTAATTGATATTTACAGTCATAAGTTAATCTTTCAAAAGATGTACAAAACGTCCTTATAATGGGAGTTTCTTTTGTTTCCCTTCCCTCTTCACTCTAATTAGTAGTTAGCCCCAATACAGATCGATTTAACCCCTCCTGTGCTAGTTTTCATGGAAGAGTTGGCAAAAGAAAATTCATTAATTCATTATTTATGTGAATCCTATGATTAAACCAAACTGGTGGTATGTATCATATGAATTTCCAGCAAATTCCAACAAAATTTAGTGATTTTCGTTGAAAATTATAAAAAAGGTATATATTTCTGTTTGTGTAGCCACCAACTTTTTTAAAATATATAAATTAGTTCTCTAATCCAAATCCAGGATTCTCATAAAAAATCTGTTACTGAAAAATGTTATATAACAATTTTGTACCCATAGCAAGAAGACCTATATGACTAATATCATAAAATATTTTGTCACTCAGATGAGTGTTTAACCATTTTCCAATAAAAACGCCTAATGGAATTACTATAAGCAAACAAAGTGAAACAGTAATAGTTTTCTCTGAGAAAATACCGATCTCAGTATAGAAGGGTATTTTTACGATATTTATGACAAAAAAATAGACACAGAGTGTTCCAACAAATGTCTGGCGAGCAAGTGCATGTGGCAACAAGAATACTTGTGCAGGGATACCTCCCGAGAGTGAAACAAAGCTGGAGATGCCTGACAACCCGCACCAGATTGCACTTCGTTGGAATATTCTCCGTGATACTGTGGTGGCGATTTCCATTGTTGTTTGTTTGCCAGGCATCAGCCGTCGCCAAGTATAATTAAAAGCTGTAATTATTGCGATCATTCCGATCAGTCCTGTCAGTATTTGGTCATTTAAATGGTCAAAGATAAGCCATCCTACAATTTCACCAATAATACCAAATGTACACATCATCATTAAAATGCGCTTGTCAAGCATACTTCTCCAGATGTAGACAACCCAAACATCAGTAACTAAAAAAAGTGGAAGTAACACTCCAAGAGCTAGTTTTGGTGGAAGAACAAAAATAAGAATTGGGACACTGAAAGAACCCATGGCTCCCCCAAACCCTGCCTTAGAAATGGAAACAGCAAGTACAGAGAGTACTGCTAGAAAGCAGAAATATTCAGGTGAAGTATCTAATACCTCGAAACCATTTATTGATGACATTTATGTTTCTTCTAAAATGGTAAAATAATTTGCAGTGAGGTTAAGCAAGGAACTTTTTCAGAATGATTTTCCTTTATAAAATTTATGAGCATTAAGAGATTATAAAAAGTCATTCTAATACTGACTGGTTGAAGATTTACAACCCCGAGTATATAGGACCAAAACTACTATCTATATCAGTAAAAATCAAATGAACGAGTAAATAATTTTAAAACCCCCACCTGTACAAAATCAAGCTCTGTTCCACCTATTTTGGATTTTTTCAGGGAATACCGAATTCATTAGATGTGTTGTGGAATGTAGTTTTTTTCCAATAAAAAAACATACATTCCCTTTTATATATAACTCCCTCAACCTTCCAATAAAAAGCATTCTAGCCTTTAGGATTTTATCTTGACTCTTTTATTTTTTCCTTTAAATTCAGTATAATTCATTACTCCTCTAATCTTATAATCAGTATGTCATTCCTTCCTGTTTCTAGTTTAGATATCAAAACTATCTTAACTCTCTTTATGACAAGAATTCATCCGGTATTGTTGTAGTAAGGAAAATCTTGTAGAATATTAGAAGCAGATTTTTTATATACTTCTTCTGTTATTGCCTTATGAATGTACAAAAATTTGTGAAAAGCAGATTATTTTACATATTAATTATTGCTTGTATTTTACTTGTTTCTTTTTTTCTGGCGTTTTTAGAAGGGAGTAAGGAGTCCATACAGCTCGCAAAATACGATTATTTCAGTCGCGATCATGCTCAATGTCAAAGTGGTAGTCGCGAGGGAACAGCAGGAAAATCAAATCATGAGCAATTAGCTTCTAGTATTTATTATGCTGTGCGTACTCCTCTGAATTACGACAACACTATTCAACATCCACTAGTGGTAGTATATGCGCCTGCAGGAAAAAACCGTTTTGCCAATGAAAGAATTACAGAATTAACTCAAAGAATGACAAATAATGGATTTGTGGTTGCATATGTTGATAGTCCAATGTTTTTGACAGGCCCACTTTCAATCCCTGTGATCAATGATTTAAGTACCGTCCCAAAGGAAATTGCAAAAAAATGGTGTATTGATAGAGAAAAAATATTTTTGACAGGTCATTCTGATGGAGGAACTGTTGCTGCAGCCATTGGTTATTTACCTAAGACAAAACAAATTCCAAAGGCAATAGCGCCCAGTGCTGCAGGTATTCGAAAAAGAGATCTGTCTAACATTGATTGTCCTGATCCTGTTTCGGTCATGGTGATGCAGAAGGAGAATGATACTTTGTTCCCAAATTATAACAAAGAGTTGGCAGACTGGTGGGCAAGCTGTAATTCTTGTGAGAAACAGGCGACTCCACTCCGGAATGGTTGTGTCGAATATTTAAATTGTAAGGCAAATGTACAAACCTTATTTTGTGAAACTCCTGGCAAGCATCAGGAGTGGTCCCACCTAAATAAAGAGATGGTTGATTTTTTTAACGTTTCTTCTGATATGTAGGGGAGGTTTAAAAAGTAAATCTAAGCTTCTTAGATAAACACTGCTTGTGAACTTCACAGAGAGTTTAAAGTTAAATAACAGATGGTTTCCAAAGAAAAAATACTAAAAAAGCACCTAAAGTATTTAATATACAATTTCCCTTTCAGATCGAGCTAAAGTCAAAGACTGTAAGTTTAATTTTTACACGCGATCATATGGATTAAACTGACATTAGGTATATTTTTCGGTAGGAAATAGTAGAGGAAAAAAATTTTCTTATATTGCTTATAGACACCTTAATTATTCACTCATTTTCTACTCAATAATCCTTTACAGTCAGACAACAGCAAAGTAAAATCCACTATTATTGAAATGTTAACCGATTGATGTTATATATTTGGTCCCCTTAAACTTAACCAAAAAAGTAAATCTTGTGAAACATATACTAATTCTACTCTCCTTACTTTTTATGACCTTACCTTTAGTAGCACAGGAATCAGGTATTTTATATTTTAAACAAGTTAATGGTAAATTTGGATGGTTTAAGAATGGAAATGATAAAAATGATTGGATATATGTAGGAGAAATTAAAAAAGGAAAACCAAATGGAACAGGAGTTTTAAGTTCTACTTTTGGAAGATATACTGGAGAAATAAAAAATGGGATACTGCATGGTCGTGGGATTTATAGATACAAAAGTGGAAGAAAGAGAGTAGGTGAATTTAGAAAAGGGAGACCATGGAACGTTACAAATTTTGACAAAAACGGAAAAAAAGAAGCTGTATGGGTTAAAGGTATAAAACTTAAAAAAGAAGCGATGATGTCTTTAGAGGAAAAAGAACATACAGAAATCAAACCTTTAAAAATTGGAGTTCGTGTTAT
>CAZOTX010000143.1:0-4770 GCA_964582835.1 uncultured Pseudomonadota bacterium
GTGAAAAAGCCCGTGAAACCGATGACTGGGAAACCCCAGCTAGCTTGGCAACCTCGATGGAGGTGACTGTGGTTTTGGTATGCTTCATGTTGGATTTTTTTTGAATACGTTTTCAATAAGATATTCCAGGTTCTTGATTCTGTCAATAACATCCATATTTCATAAAAATAATAGAATAATAAAAAAAAAATTGACTTCTTTTTTTACTTAAGTATAAATAATTTTGCATTCGTATTCATAATTCTTGCAATTTCACTAATTTCATATGGAGTCAAGATGATAAACAAATTAATGTATTTTTTTGCAGGACTCACCCTTGTTGGCACCATTGCCTATGCTGGTGATAACGTTCTTCCTTACCAACTCAAATCGGGGAAACCCTATGCCGGAACGACGCTGAACATCTTGGCCGTCGTTACCCCTCAATTCAAATCCTATGAACTTCGGGACGAGGAATTCGAAAGCCTCACTGGAATCAAGTTAAACTGGACACACATCCCCTTTGTCGCACTACAAGAAAAGGTCTCGAGTGTCGGTGTGGCAGCTGATGGGAGTTTTGACGTCGTGAATTATTTGGATTCATGGGGGCCTTCCTATGCCTACTGGCTTGAACCAATTGATAAATGGCTGAAGCGTGATGGAATAGATATGAACCGTTATCCGGAAGCCTTCAAAAAAAGCGCGATGTTCAAAGGGCAAACTATGGGATTTCCGCTCAGAGCTCATCCGCAACTCATGTTTTATCGGAAGGATCTTTTTGATAAACACAACATCCAAGCTCCAAAAACCTGGGCTGATTTGGTTTCAGCGGGTAAAACCATCAAATCGAAGGAGGGGATAGGCGGTCTCGCATGTTATTACGGTTCGGATGGAAACCGACAAAACCTCTTCATCTGGCTCAACTTTCTCTGGGCGGCAGGAGCCGATGTTTTTGATGACAAGATGAAACCTGCCTGGACTACGGCATCGGGTTTAAAGGCGACACGAGATTATATTGAGCTCCATACAAAGCATGGCATTTGTGGAGAAGGAGCTGTTTCCAATGTTGAACAGGACGCCCGGATTCAGTATGCCCAGGGCAAGGCTGCGATGATTCCTGTCTGGTGGTGGGCCTATTCAGGTTTCTACAACCCCAACCAGTCCACCCTGACCAAAGATCAAGTGGCATTTGCCGGGATGCCTGCCTACATGGGCAAAACCGTGACCTACGCGATTTCCATGCCCTATTCGATTTCGAAGTATTCGAAAAACAAAGAAGCCGCATGGGAATTCATGAAGTGGCTTTCCAATCCTGAACTGGACCGTCGGAATGCGATTGAACGTGAAGTGGCAGGCGTGAAAATTGTCAATAATGTGGTCACACATACTTCAAGCATGCTGGATGCACGAGTCAATGCTGCTAACGACAACATCCAACAGGCAGCGGCTGCCAGTCTGAAAAATTCAGACATCATGCCTCAAATTCCAGAATGGCCAGAGGTTGGGGACCTACTGGCATCAGCCATTCAAAAAGCATCAACAGGAGGAGATGTTGACCAGTTGATGAAGGATGCAGCTAAAAAAGCGGAACGTATTCTGAAACGAGCTGGATATTAATCCATTCTCACCAAGCCAAGGCAGGTTGTCCAACAATCCTGGGCATGCCTGCCCTTTTCCTTTTTGAATCATGCGGGACCGACATCTCAAGTACCTATTCGTCCTGCCTGCCCTATTCGTCGTTGCTGCAACAGCCATCTGGCCACTTTACCAATCTTTTTACCTGAGTTTCAGAGAGTGGAAACTCAACCGCGCCAGGGAATCCCGCCCACTTTGGGACTATGAATATGACGGATTGGAAAACATTGCTTACCTTTTCGATAATTACATCTATGCCCTTGAAGATGATCTGCTTTGGAACTCAATCCGGGTCACTTCCATTTTTACTGTTGCCTCGGTTTTAGTATCGGTCGGATTAGCACTTGGATTGGCATTACTTTTGGCCCCAGGAGGAAAATTCCGTTTGACGGTCAGGACCTTGCTGATTCTTCCCTTTGCGATGAGTCCTGCTTTGATTGGTGTTTCCTGGAGGTTTATGTTCCAACCTGATTTTGGACTTTTCAAAGCTTTTTTTGACGTATTGATTCCACCTTTGGCAGATGTGGACTGGCTTGGAGATACCACCCTTGCAATGGTTGCTCTGGTGGGAAGTGATGTCTGGCATTGGACGCCTTACCTGACTCTGGTTTTGATCGGAGGACTTGCGACTGTTCCACAGGACGCTCGAGAGGCAGCCATGATCGATGGAGCCAATTCCTGGAGGGTATTTTGGGACGTTACTCTTCCTTCCTTACTACCGGTTCTGGCGGTCTGTTTGGTCCTGAAAACCATTTTCTCTCTGAAAATGTTCGACCAGGTTTATATGTTGACCAATGGGGGTCCAGGAAATTCAACACAGACTCTGGCGCACTACATTTATTTCAACGGGTTCAAATATTATAATATGGGATATGCCTCAGCCGTTTCCTACCTGTTGGTGATTCCCATGTTTGGTTTGACTTGGATCTACATGAAACTTGTTTTTCTGAAAAAATGATTTTCTCCCAAAGCACCAAAAAACAAATTCTGGATTTACTCCAGTTCCTGATAATCTTGCTGACGGCATCTGTCATCCTGGTTCCAATTTACTGGATTGTTTCCGGTGCGTTCAAAAAACAGGTCGATATATTCCAACTTAAACTTCTCTTCACGCCAACACTGGAAAACTTTCAAATCATTTTTCAAGATCCCTATGATTTACAGGAGAAGCTCCTCAATTCAACATTGGTCGCCTTTTTCACCGTAGTCATCGCCATTCCCCTTGCCACCATGGCAGCTTATAGTTTTTCAAGATTCCGATTGAAGGGTGAAAAGTTCATGTTCGTGACCATACTTGCAACACAGTTTGTCCCTGCAGTTGTCATCGTTCTTCCCTTTTTTATTCTGTTTCGGGATCTAGGCATCCTCGATACCCGGCTTGCTTTGGTTCTGGTAAACCTCTCTTTGATCATGCCCTTTGCCATTTGGATGATCAAAGGATTCATAGACAGCATTCCACTCGAAACCGAAGAAGCTGCATTGGTCGATGGTTCAAGCCGGATTCAGGTCATCATCAATGTTGTCGTCCCAATGGTTTTACCGGGAGTGATTACGGCGGGCATTTTCTGCTTTATCCTGTCCTGGAATGAATTCCTGTTTGCCGTCATCATCACCACCAACAAAGCGGTCACATTGCCGGTAGGACTTTCCATGTTCCATGCAGAGGAAGGAGTCCTATGGCATCTGATTTCTGCTGCTGGCATTATCATCATGATGCCCATGTTTGCCCTTGCAACACTGATCCAAAAACATTTTGTTCAAGGGATGACGATGGGAGCTGTTCGCTAATAGAATTAAAAACATGGCATCGGTTACACTCAAAGAGGTTAGCAAAAAGTGGGGGGATTTCACTGCGGTGGATAATATCTCACTGGAGGTAGGTGATGAGGAATTCATGGTCCTACTTGGGCCTTCAGGTTGTGGGAAAACAACCACCATGCGGATGGTTGCAGGCCTGGAAGAACCCAGTAATGGTGAGATTTTTATTGGTGAAAAAATGGTCAACGATGAACTGCCAAAAGACCGTGATGTGGCAATGGTTTTCCAGAATTACGGACTCTATCCTCATATGACGGTCTATGAGAACATACGTTACCCCCTCAAGGTCCGAAAAGTTGCTAAACAACTTCATGAAGAACAAGTTCACATCGCAGCAGAAAAAGTGCAATTGAGACATCTTCTCCAAAGAAAGCCTCGGGAACTTTCTGGAGGACAGCGCCAAAGGGTCGCTCTTGCAAGAGCCATTGTAAGGACTCCAACGGTTTTTTTGATGGATGAACCTCTGTCCAATCTCGATGCGAAACTGAGGGTGAACATGCGTGCTGAGCTCAAGCATCTTCAGCATGAATTGAAAATCACCACCATCTATGTGACCCATGACCAGATCGAAGCAATGACATTGGCAGATCGGGTCGCAGTGATGCATGAAGGAGTGATTTCTCAATTAGATTCACCAGAGAAGATCTACAATGATCCCGCCAATTTATTTGTTGCAGGATTCATCGGATCACCGTCGATGAATCTTATTCCCGGTTCACTGCAAGAGGGAATATTTCATCACTCTGAATTTACATTAAAAACGGCAAGAGGGGAGCATGAAAAATGCGTGCTGGGTATTCGTCCGGAAGATCTCGCAATCACCAGCCCTGAAGATGGAATTTTTTCAGGTCAAGTCTATTCTTTTGAGCTCACCGGAGAATCCACGCTCATAACTCTCCAAATGGGACAGGAAAGAATCATCGTCCGAGGCTCTAAAGATTTTAGGGTTGAAATAGATGAAAAGATGGGAATCGTTTTGAATTCCGATAATTATTTCTTCTTTGATGCAGAAACCCAACAACGATTGAAATTTTGAACACCCACTCAAATCCATCAACTCCACAAAAACACGAGGTCTATCCATGAAAGAGCGTCTGGTGAAACGAAGTGAGATGGTCCCCTGCAGGAGTGCATTCATCGACACACACACACCGGGCAGTCATCTGAAGGACAACTTCAGCATCATTGGCCCAGGCGTCACGGAAAATGTGGAACAGGTGATCAACATCCGGGAACCTCATGGTTTCAACATCGGTGCTGCCGGTCAGCCTCCCCGGATCAAGAATTCCCTGCACAGCCATTTCACCGCTGAAGTCTTCATGATCCATGAAGGCACCT
>CAZOTX010000144.1:0-4762 GCA_964582835.1 uncultured Pseudomonadota bacterium
TGCTTTCCACTTTTACTTGTAATAGCCCATAAATTGAAACTGTACAAATCACTAGAGCACCAAGTAAAACATTTCTTGAATTTCGTAAAACCCAATCAGTCATTAGTCCGAGAAACTTTTGAATGAATCGATCCATGAAATTTACCTGATGTACTCCACGGTAATGCGTTAGCCCTAAATCTTTTTCTTCCTGAGATTCGGACAAATTTTCTGGAAGGAGCATCAGCAATGCAGGAATAAATAATAGAGAAAGCACCATTGCCAACAATGTTCCGATTGCAACAAAAATTCCAAACGTAAGAACCGGTACAATGTCGCTTACAATTACTGACAAAAAACCTACTGCTGTTGTAGCCGAAGTCATTGTCACTGGTAAAACGAGTTTATCCAGCATCAAACTAACAGCTTTTTCACGAGAATGTCCTTCTAAACGATTGTCACGGTATTCTGAAAACATGTGAATACCATCTGCAACTCCAATCGAAATTAGGAAAACCGGTAGGGCTGATGTAATCGTGTTGAGGGGAATCTCAAATATGACCATAATTGCCAATGTGAATAAAATAGAAAAACCAACCACAAGCATAGGAACCGCTACCCCACTGGGAATCCTGAATGTTATCCAAAGAGAAAAGATAGCTAGCAAAGCGACAAAAGGGAAAAAGCGTTGTGTATCCTCATCAATAACTGTACGAAGTGTAGCTGCAACGATGGGAAAACCTGCGATATAATGCTTTTCAATCCCTGGATTTTCGTCAAATATTCTCTCCAATGCAATGTAAGTTGAATACAAATTCTCTGAATCATCTTCATCCATTGCCAATTCAACAAAAATTCCTGTATGCCGATCGTATTCACTGAAGAATAAGTTCTTGAACAAATCATTTTCCAAAACTCTTCGGCGTAAACTTTTTACTTCTTCTGATGTTTTTGGGATTATGTCAAATATAGGTTCAATACTTAGCCCCTCCTCTTTCCCAAAAATATCATCAGTATTCGAAAGAGACGTTACTGCTAAAACCGGTGCAGAACGGACTTCAATATCCTGTAAAAGAGAATTCCATTCCGGTGACCAGTCTTCTTCATTTTCTAAAGATTCCCTTATTTCATCAAACTCCAACCAGAACATATCATTGAGGCCATGTACTTCTTTAGGAAGAATCTTTTGAAAAAGTATACCTACATTTCCGGATATTTGTTCTGCCATTAAAGTCAAAGAATCCAAGTCTTCGGAAGTAACTAACCGCATGTTTTCAATTGCTTCAGTCAGACGTTGAATCCGATCCAAAGTCTCGGCTTTAAAAATAGTATCTTGTGCTTGAAGCATAATAAAAACCCCCGGATTTGTGCCAGTGAAATCTTGACGGATCTGTTGTAAAGCTTGACGTGCAGGATGACTGCTGGGCAAAAGGTGCGGGCTAGGATCATTTTTTAGAAACAACAAACTGGGCGATACCCCCAATCCCAATAGTAGTGTAATTAACAGAATTAGTTTGGGATGATTAAGAACCAAGCCTTTAATTATTTTCAAAGGAGTCACTATGGGTTATAACAAAATTTAATGTTCGAACTAAGAATTATTAAACATTTTGGGAATTAGGAATTTAAACACATCAGTTTGTGTAAAACTAACCAACTTATTTATTAGGGGGAAATTAATTGCAAAGACATTTTAACAAAATTATTAACAAATTCGAATACAGAAATGTGACATTTAAAACAAAGAATCAGCTCAAATAGATTAGTTTAACTCAGACACCAAAATGAATTTTTGTAGAAATATAAAAAGATATTTTAACTTAAAATACATACACCTATTTTATCAAAAATCTAGTTAAACAGGCAAGTGTTGAATTAATCCATTTATTTAATTTATAGCATATTTTAAGCTTTCTACGATTGAATTCAAAATTGTTTTGGGTTAGGATATAACATAAATTAATTTTAGGTCATAATGAGGAACAAACCTTTTGAAAAAATTACAAATGGTTAAAAAATATTTTCTACTTAAATACAACTATGTTGCTGGAAGAACACCTACCTAGAATCCAAAAACTTATAAAAGAAAAACTGGGAACTTTGTCGACAGATGCTCTGCAAAACGAAGTAGTGATGCGATCAGCTTTTCGGCGTTTGTATCAAGCTTTGCCACGCATGATTCGACTGACAGTTGCAGAGCAGGGTTTTGTTGATTTTTGTATGACAAACCGTGATCGACTTTTGAACGTAAGAAGTTCGGTTTCGCAAAAATTTTCCGTAGCAGAAACTACAGAAGTGGAATTAACTAATACAGGTACTGAAATTGAGTCAGAATTTATACTAAGTAATAACCAAAAAGCCACTGATCTGCTAGCAACCGCTCAAAGGGTTTTTTTACCGACATATGCACCAACACTAATTTTTACACACAGCAAAGGAGCTCGCATTTATGACATTAACGGTAATGAGTATATTGATTTGGGTTCGGGTATTTCTGTCAACAGCTTAGGTCACCTTGACTCAGATCTGCAACAAGCACTTAATCTACAAGCAGGTAAAATATGGCACTCTACTAATCTTTACCTTACTGAACCAGCAATTAAACTGGCTGAAGAATTGGTAAATTCCACATTTGCAGATCGAATTTTTTTCTGTAATTCAGGAGCAGAAGCCAATGAGAGTGCAATTAAAATTGCACGAAAATTTTCAAGTTTAAATCATTCAGCTGACAAACGGGAAATATTGACTTTTGAAGGATCCTTCCACGGACGTACCTTAGCAACAATTACCGCAACTGCACAACCAAAATATCAGAAGGGATTTGAACCCCTTCCCGGAGGATTTCGCTACTGTCCATTCAACGATTTTATTGCTGCTGAAGAAATGATTGGCTCGCAAACATGTGCTGTATTAATTGAGCCAATTCAAGGTGAAGGAGGTGTCAATCCAGTAAAACCAGGTTTTTTATCACATTTAAGAAAACTGTGTAACGAGCATAATGCACTGTTGATTTTTGATGAGATTCAGTGTGGAATGGGTCGTACTGGGAAATTATTTGGCTACCAATGGGAAAAAACAGAAGACGAATTAACATCTAAGGCTTCAGAAAATAAATTTTCTCCAGACATTATTACCATGGCTAAAGCATTGGGTGGAGGACTTCCGATTGGTGCTATGCTGTGCACGGAAAAAGTCGCACAAACATTCAAACCAGGTGACCATGGAACAACATTTGGAGGAAATCCGATAGTCACGGCCGTTGCAGGTGCCGCATTCCAAAAAATCAATACTCCGGGAATGATGGAAAAAGTACTGACAAAAGGTCAGCTCATCAGAAAGCACTTGGAGGAACTCAATCAAGAACTTAGCTTATTTGAAGAAATTCGAGGTCGTGGAATGATGCTAGGTGCTGTATTAACAAAGGCTTGGAAAGGAAAAGCTTCCTCAATGCTCGCAGTATGTCAAGAACAGGGAGTACTGGTTTTGAATGCAGGACCTGATGTACTACGTTTTTTGCCACCTTTAAATATTTCAACTTCTGAACTTCAAACAGGATTAGAACTAGTCACTAGAGCCCTGAAAAAATTACATGAGATTGAGTTGACTTCATCCAAAGATTCTTAATTTCAGTAAAACTTTTTTAACTTATATACTTAAAATGGAAAACGTAGCATTTATCACAGGTATTACCGGACAGGACGGAGCATATCTTACCGAGTTTCTCCTCAAAAAAGGGTACATTGTTCATGGGCTTAAAAGACGATCATCCAGTTTCAATACCGGAAGAATAGACCATTTGTATCAAGACTCGCATGTAAGTAAACGTAATTTTATTTTGCATCATGGTGACTTGACGGATTCAACAAATTTAATCAGGATAATTCAAGAAGTACAACCAGATGAAATCTATAATCTTGCTGCACAAAGTCACGTTCATGTTTCTTTTGAAACACCGGAATACACTGCAAATGCAGATGCACTTGGGACTTTAAGAATCCTTGAGGCAATCAAGCTTTTGGGAATGATTGAAAAAACCAGGTTTTACCAGGCTTCTACAAGTGAACTATACGGAATGTCTCAGGAAGTACCTCAAAACGAGAATACTCCTTTTTATCCTCGTTCACCTTATGCTGTGGCCAAATTATATGGATACTGGATCACAGTCAATTATCGTGAAGCCTATAACATGTATGCCTGCAACGGTATTCTCTTTAATCATGAGTCGCCTGTTCGTGGAGAAACATTTGTCACCAGAAAAATTACCCGAGCTGCAGTCCGAATTTCAATGGGGATTCAAAAGCAAGTTTATCTTGGAAACCTTGATGCCAAACGTGACTGGGGGCATGCCAAAGATTTTGTAGATGGTATGTGGCGTATATTGCAACAGGAAAAACCGGAAGACTTTGTACTTGCTACCGGAGTTACCACTACTATCCGGGAATTTGCTGAACGTGCTTTTGCCAAAGTAGGAGTCGCTCTGGAATGGTCTGGAAGTGGTGTTGATGAAATAGGTCGAGATACAAAAACAGGAAATACTGTTATTTCTATCGATCCTTCTTATTTCAGGCCGACTGAAGTTGATTTATTGATTGGTGATGCAACAAAAGCCAAAGAAAAACTAGGTTGGAAACCAACACTTGATTTACAACAATTGATAGAAGAAATGATTACTTCTGATCTTGAAGAAGCACACAAAATTCAGCACCTACAAAGTGGTGGATTTCAGATTAACAGCGGAAATGAAGAATGACTCGTTCTATTATAGATAATTTTCGATATATCC
>CAZOTX010000145.1:0-4743 GCA_964582835.1 uncultured Pseudomonadota bacterium
AAAGTTTACCGTCGACAATATTCTACAGTCAAGAGACTGGCTCACCACTTTTCAAACCTATTGTGATTTTTACGGAATCCCTGAATTGTGTCAGTAATTTCTGTTCTAAAAACTTTGCAGCTTCACAGTGACGCTGTTTAACTAAATCGAAACCACGTATTTTCTCGGGTATTTTTGCAATTTCCAAGGCTAAATTATGGTTTTTCTTTGTTAAACCTCGCAGTATCTCATTCATTGTTTGTTCGTATTCCAGAATTAACTGTCGTTCCATTTTTCGTTCCTTTGTTTTAGAAAAAGGATCAAATAGAGATCCACGTAGAAATTTAAAACGTGTAAGGATTTTCATTGCTGGAAAAATCCATGACCCAAAAGGTGATTTTATTGGCTCCCCCGTATGAAAGTCACGTCGGGAAAATAATGGCGGAGAAAAATGCAGTTTCAATTTAAAATTACCTTCAAATCTACTCCTGATTTTTTTCATAAAATCTCCATTTGTATATAGACGGGCTACTTCGTATTCATCTTTGTAAGCCATCAATTTAAAATAGTAGCGAGCCACCGCCTCTGTCAAAGCTAAATTGCCTGGGAAACGTTCTGTTTCAATGGTACGTACACGTTCAACTAACTGTAAATAACGCTTGGCATAAATTTTATTCTGGTAAGCATTCAAGGAATCTGCACGACTTTGGATAAGCTCATCCAATCCTTCAGAAGAATCATGAAAAAGGAATCCTTCTACAATTGGGCCAATCAATGCCCGTACACTTTTTTCATCATGTGCAGTACGGCGTCCCCATAAAAATGCGAGTTTGTTATTGTCAACCGACAAGCCGTTGATTTCGATTGCCTGTTCAATTGAACTTCCTTCTAAAGGAAGTAATCCCCGTTGAAAAGCAAAACCAAGCAAAAACATATTTGTCGCAATAGTATCTCCAATTAAAGCAGTTGCCAATTGCGAAGCATCCAAGAACTCTATTTTATCCTTTCCCGCTATTTCCCGAATAGATTGTTTGATTTTTAGGCTGGGAAAAAGCATATCCGCATTTTTAGTAAAATCTCCGGTAATCATCTCGTAACTGTTAACAACAAGTTCTGTATGTCCTGATTTAATAACTGCAAGGGTTTTTTGTCCCCCTGTAACGACCAAATCACCGCCGATCACTAAATCAGCTCCCTGAGAGGCAATACGGGGAGAGTGAATATTCTGCGGGCTATTTCCAATGCGAAGGTGTGATAAAACTGCTCCGCCTTTTTGTGCCAAACCAATCATGTCAAGAATACCAACACCTTTTTTTTCAATGTGTGCAGCCATTCCAAGCAAGGCCCCAATAGTTAAAATTCCTGTCCCACCGACACCTGTCAAAACTATGTTATAAGTCCCTTTAATTTCTGGAAGCTTTGGCTCAGGCAAAGAATTCCATTCCTCCTTCAAATTGTAAGATTGAGCATTTTTTTTCAATTTTCCACCAATTACACTCACAAAACTGGGGCACAATCCATTAACACAACTGTAATCCTTGTTACATGCTGACTGATCAATTACACGTTTTCTACCAAATTTAGTTTCCAAAGGTAAAACTGAAACACAATTTGACTTTTCACCACAATCTCCACAACCTTCACAAACATCATCATTGATAAAGATCCTGCGAGGTGGGTCTGGAATTAATCCCCGTTTCCTCCTCCTACGTTTTTCCGCAGCACAAACTTGCTCATAAATTAGTACAGTTACGCCCTCAATTTCTCGTAATTCTTTTTGCAAAATGTCTAAATCCTTGCGATCGTAAATCTCTACTTTTCCGGGAATTCCATTATCGTGAATGAATTTTCCAGGTTCATCACTTACAACAGTTACCCTCTTTGCTCCTTCGGCATACATCTGCTGGCAAATACTCTGAACTGTCATCGGTCCGTCAAAACCTTGACCTCCGGTCATGGCTATTGCATCATTAAACAATATTTTGTAAGTGATGTTTATTCCTGAAGATACTGCTGCACGTATAGCCAAAATACCTGAATGGAAATAAGTTCCGTCTCCAATATTTTGAAAAATATGTTTACGTGTGCTAAAGGGAGCCTGTCCAATCCAGTTTGCCCCCTCAGCTCCCATGTGAGTGAACCCTATTGTATCTCGATCCATCCACTGCACCATGTAATGACATCCGATTCCTGCCATTGCAATGCTACCCTCCGGAACAACAGTGGAAGTATTATGAGGACAGCCGGAACAAAAATACGGGAGTCTAACCATTAATTCTTGTGGTAAAAGAGATATATCCATACGTGATTCCATTTCGTGTAAACGTTTTTTCAACTTTTCATTAAATATCAAAGTCAATATTCGTCGAGCAATTACTACAGCAATGTAATTAGGATCAAGCGCTCCAGAAGTTTGAAACAAAATTTCTCCATTTTCATCTGTTTTTCCAATCACTTGTGGACGACTTGAAACATTGTAGAGAAATTCTTTTATCTGTGGTTCAATTAGAGGCCGCTTTTCTTCCACTACAATAATTAAATCCAGCCCCTTAGCAAATTCTAAAATACCTTTTGGTTCCAATGGCCAAGGCATTGCAACTTTGTATAGTCGTACACCAAAATTTTCTGCTTCAGTTTCGTCAATTCCTAATTCATCAAAAGCAAGTCTAGTATCAAGGTATGATTTCCCAACAGTAACTATTCCAATTTTTGCATTTCTACCAGGCCAAATTGTTCGATCCAATCTATTTGTACTACAAAATGCACGTACTGCATCAATCTTAAATTCGTGCATTCTTCGGTCCTGTGCCTGCGGCGTGTCGGGAAAGCGTATATTTAAGCCATCTACAGGGAAATTAAAATCGTTGGGTAATTCCAATTTGAGACGTGCAACATCAACATTGATTGAAGAAGTTGCTTCTACAGTATCATGAACACATTTTAATCCAACCCAACATCCGCTATAACGAGAAAGCATCCAACCAATAATTCCAAAATCAATTATTTCCTGAACTCCAGAAGGATTAAGAATTGGAATCATGGCGTCTACCATGGCTAATTCGCTCTGATTACAAGTCGTTGAGGACTCTGCCGTATGGTCATCCCCCATCAATGCCAGCACACCTCCAAACTTCGATGTCCCTGCAAAGTTGGCGTGTCTCAACACATCTCCAGATCGATCAACCCCGGGCCCCTTACCGTACCAAATTCCAAAAACACCATCGAATTTTCCTTCACCTCGCAACTCCGCTTGTTGAGTTCCCCAAAGAGCTGTTGCTGCTAAATCTTCATTCACTCCAGGCTGGAATTTAACGTAATGTTCATCAAGAAATTTTTTATTTAGTTCAAGTTGTTTATCATACCCACCTAACGGTGAGCCTCGATAACCACTGATATAACCTGCAGTATTGTGTCCATCGCTCATATCGAGTTCACGCTGCACCAATGGCAAACGGACCAGAGCCTGGATTCCAGTCATAAAAGCATAACCTTCTCTCAAAGTGTACTTATCTTCCAATGATACAGATCGTTTTTCCCTCATTAGATATTTTTTCAACGATAGTTTAGTTATCTTTTCTATTTCAAATGCTAAAATTTATGAAAATATTTCCAGCATTACATTAAAAAATGATTAGTAACAAATGTGCATATTTTATCACAACATACTTTTACTTCAAACCAAAAGGCATTAACATTTCTAAGAAAAAAATGTTGTCTGGCTCATTTTGTTATCGTTTGCTAGAATAATTTTAGAATTATAAATACTTTAATATCAAAATACATCTCATTTAAAATTGCTTTTTTCGTGAATTTTCCTTCAGAACATACTGATTTTAAATATAGATCAATCTATTTTAATTTCCGTGGAATTTTTCTAATTAGTCTTTTGCTTATAGTTTTGTTAGGCCTTACACTATTTGGAGAAGAAAATAATTGGGACCGTAGATTTTCAGCACAATATTATTCTGAAAAAAATGGATGGTTCTTGGCAGAGAATTTTCCCTGGAGTTGGCTCTATGATTATGGTATCATCCCCGGAATTTTAGTATCCGTCATTTCAATATTGATCTTAATATATACACGCACCAAATATAGTTGGTCACTTCTTAGACCTTATTTGTCTATTTGTGCTTTAACCCCATTTATAGCTTCACTTCTTTTAGTCAATATAGTTTTAAAAGATCACACAGGACGTCCTCGTCCGCGTGAAATACAAAAGTTCAGCGGAAACTGGGAATACAAACCAGTACTAAAAGCTGGAGTTCCCGGACGTGGACATTCTTTTCCATGTGGGCATTGCTCTATCGCCTTCACTTTGACCAGTGGCATTGTTTTTTGGAGACATTCACGCAAATTAGCATTAACTGCATTTTCATTAGGACTAATATATGGATTACTTATGAGCTATGCCCGTATAGTGCAGGGAGGACATTTTTTAAGTGATGCTTTTTGGTCGCTTGGAGTAGTTTGGCTCACTTTAACATCATTGTATTATTTTATTTTTCAACCTCCATGGAAGGAAAAAAATCCAGTTACTAATTATACTAAAAAACAAAAGTTAAAATTCCTTCTATATACAACAATTTTACTTGCAATAATTATTATTTTTATTTGGACTCGCCGTCCTTTCTTCAAAGATCACATTGGCAGTTTTGAAATTCTTTCTAACGTAAAGCAATTGGATATCCACGTTCCAGAAAAGTGGTTAGTTGAAACCCCAATTTTTGAAATTCGACAAAATGGAGTATTTCACTTGGAAATCCA
>CAZOTX010000146.1:0-4700 GCA_964582835.1 uncultured Pseudomonadota bacterium
CGGGGGCGTTACCAGTTGTCATTTTGAGTTTACCGAGTGGTCTCATAAAATTAGAAAATTGGACAGTAAAAAAGATATTAAAGCAATCTGGCTTCTGGCTAATTCTACCCATGTTGTGGATTTAGCATTTCATTTGTGTGGTTGGCCAAGTTCTTTTCAAAGTTGGTCGGCTGGATCACTGGACTGGCATCCTGCTGCAGCAAGATTTGCTGGAGCGGGTGTTACCGAACAAGGAGTTCTATTCTCCTATTTTGCAGACTGGGAAGCCCCAGGACGATGGGGAGTTGAAGTATTGACCCGCAATAATCGTCTGATTTTGCGTCCTATGGAACAGTTACAACTCATACCACTTGGTTCATTGCAGGTTGAGACTGTTAATCTTAATAACAAATTTGATCATGACTTCAAACCTGGACTTTACCGTCAGACTGAGGCTTTCCTCAATGGAGATACTGATGATATTTGCTCATTGCAAGAACAGGTAGAGCACACAAAGTTATATTCAGAGATAGCCAGTTACGGCAATTGATTTTGATCATTCCAGGAATCAAAAAAATCACTCATTCACCATGACTGTATAAAAGGCATGTTAAAAAATAAAATTATACTAGTTTCCGGTGCTTGTGGTCTGCTGGGCAGGGAAATTGTAAGAGAAATTACTGATAATAATGGATACGTATTAGCGACGGATATTAATACTGACAAAGCTGAAAAATTATTCCATGCTTTGATGCCCGAACGAGTGCAATTTGCAACAATGGACATTACTAACGTGGATTCTATTGACCTTGCAATTGCAAACGGTAAAAAGCAATTTGGATCAGTCGACGCCTGCGTAAATGCTGCTTATCCACGCACGGGGAATTGGGGGAATACGTTTGAGGAACTGGAAATGGGAGATATTCAGGAAAATTTAAAACTCCAGTTGGGTGGGGCAATCATTTTGTCACAGCGAATGATGAAAAACTTTATTTCACAAGGCCATGGAAATTTTATTCACATGTCTTCTATTTTCGGAATATCCGCACCAAAATTTGATCATTACGAGGGTACTTCAATGACTTCCAGTATCGAATATTCAGCTATCAAATCCGGAATTATTTCGATGACCCGCTGGCTAGCGAAATATTATAAAAACAAAAATATACGTGTAAATTGTGTAAGTCCCGGTGGAATCCTGGATCAACAACCACAATCCTTCTTGGAAAAGTACAAAAATTCCTGTACAAGCAAAGGAATGCTAGATCCGATTGATATCCTCGGAACTATTATGTTTTTGCTCTCGGATCAATCAAAATACATCAATGGGCAGAACATTATAGTAGATGACGGGTGGTCATTGTGAAGAAAGTCCTTGTTACTGGTGCAGATGGCTTCATCGGTTCACATTTGACCGAAGCGTTGGTTCGGGAAGGGTATGATACAAAAGCGTTTGTTTTTTATAATTCATTCAACTCATGGGGATGGCTGGATCATTGTTGTCCGGATGTGATAGACCAGTTTGAAGTTATTACTGGAGATATTCGAGATCCGCATGGAGTCCGTAAAGCTATGGAGGGGTGTAATGTGGTCCTACATCTAGCTGCTTTGATTGCAATTCCGTATTCTTATCACTCTCCCGATTCTTATGTCGACACAAACATCAAGGGTACACTAAATGTAGTTCAAGCGGCTCGAGATTTGGATATTAAAAAAGTAATTCATACTTCAACCAGTGAAGTATACGGCACAGCAAAATTTGTCCCCATTACAGAAGATCATCCTTTGCAAGGACAATCGCCATACTCAGCCAGCAAGATTGGTGCGGATCAAATCGCGATGTCATTTTACAATTCATTTGGGACACCTATAAGTATCCTTCGCCCCTTCAACACTTACGGTCCAAGACAATCTGTACGGGCGGTCATTCCTACTGTAATCACGCAAATTGCAAATAATAAACGACAAATTAAGCTAGGTACACTCCATTCGATAAGAGATTTCAATTATGTAGAAGATACGGTTTCCGGATATTTAGCCGCACTTGAGTCCGAGCAAGATATTGGTGTGGTGATAAATTTGGGGAGTAATTTTGAGATTAATATTGGAGACACAGCAAAACTGATCGCCAAATTGATGGGAAAAGAAATAGAAATAATCACTGACACTCAAAGATTACGCCCTGAGAATAGTGAGGTTGAACGGCTTTTAGCAGATAATTCAAGGGCAAAACATCTATTGGGATGGTCACCAAAATATAGTGGGACTGACGGATTTAAGAAAGGTCTTGTCAAAACGATTGAATGGTTCACTGATCAAGCGAATTTCTTCAGCCAAAAAAGTGATAAATATAATATCTGAAGAATGGATTCAACAATCTTAATTGCAGGTGCCGGACAAGTCGGCTCCAGATATCTGCAGGGAATGGCTAAATGTTGGAATACTTTAAATATCTTTTTATATGATGTTTCTGACCAGTCGCTTCAATTAGCAAAAAAGCGTTGGGAAGAAGTGTTTCATAATGTATCCCAATCAAAAGTTGGAGATGTAATTGATACTGCAACTCAGCATAAGGTTACGTTTTCAACTTCATTAAAAAAAATTCCAAAGCAGATAGATATTGCAATTGTTGCGACAAATGCCGATGTTCGTCCTTTAGTAATAAAACAAATCGTAACAACATGTAAAGTTAAATTCTGGGTTTTGGAGAAAGTTTTGGCGCAATCGGAAGTGGCCTTAGATGAGATTGCATCATTGACTCAAGGTTCTGAGGGATCTTGGGTAAACACTAATCGTAGAATGATGGTTTGGCATCAACAAATTCGTGAAAAGTTACGTAGTGATACTCCTCTCAAAATAACTGGAAGTGGCTCTTTATGGGGTTTGGCATGTAACGGGATACATTATTTAGACTTGGTGTCTTGGTGGACAAGTGAAACCTTGAAAACAATTGATATTTCGGGATTGGATTCACAATGGATAGAAAGTAAGCGTAAAGGTTTTTTTGAGGTTACGGGAAACATTTCTGCTTATTTTTCTGGTGGAACCCATTTGAAGTTAGAATCAAGACTAGAAGGGACTCCATTCATTATGAAGGTGGAAGGGCAAAAAAAATATTATACCATTGATGAAAACAAAGGTATTGTATCAGATGTCGATGGAATTATTGCTACAGGAAAAAATGAAATGCAAAGTACTATGACCTCTAGATTGGTTGATGATTTGCTTGCAAAAAGGAAATGTCGTTTGCCTAAACTGTCTGAATCGATGGAGATACATCGGGTTTTTTTGCGTTCTTTGCTAAAACAGTGGAACAATGTGCATAGTAAAAACGTTGATACTCTACCTATTACCTAAAAATACAGCATAGGTTAAGGAATATTCATATAGAATATGATCTGAAAAACTTAAGTTATGAGAAATTTTTTGTGATGAGTTTTACTGAGAAAATTACAACGGCTATTCAAAATGCTGTTGGCGAGCAAACTGCCACTCTTCACGAGCCAAAATTTTCCGGGAATGAATCAAAATATCTTCAAGAATGTATCAATTCGACCTTTGTTTCTTCGATTGGAAATTTTGTTGATCGCTTTGAAAAAGAACTAGCACACTATATTGGAACAAAAAATGCCATAGCCGTCGTAAACGGGACTGCTGCACTGCACATTTCATTGCTACTTGCTGGAGTAGAAAGCGGAGATGAAGTCTTAGTCCCCGCATTAAGCTTTGTGGCTACAGCCAATGCAGTTAGTTATTGTTATGCAAAACCACATTTTGTAGACAGCGAGGAAAGTACTTTGGGGATGGACCCTGAAGCATTGCGAACCTATTTGCTAGCGATCACAGAACAACGGTCAGGAATTTGTGTAAACCGTAACACAGGTTGTCCTATTCGAGCTATGGTTCCGGTTCATATTTTTGGACATCCATGCGATCTTGATGGCTTATCGGCGATTGCCAAAGATTATAATATAATCTTGATAGAAGATTCTGCTGAATCTCTGGGAAGCACATATAAAGAGAAACATACCGGAACGTTCGGATTACTTGGTACACTCAGCTTCAATGGAAACAAAACAGTTACAACAGGGGGGGGAGGTGCTATTTTAACGGATAATTTGGAGGTGGCAAAACATGCAAAGCATTTGACAACAACTGCAAAACTTCCTCATCGCTGGGAATACATTCATGATGAAGTCGGATACAACTATCGGATGCCTAATCTCAATGCTGCTCTCGGTTGTGCTCAACTCGAGCAGCTTCCAGAATTTATATCATCAAAACGCAACTTATTTGAAAGATATAAAAAATTTTTCCATGAAATTGCAAAGGTAAGTATTTTTGCAGAACCTGAAGGCACATCCAGCAATTATTGGTTACAAACAATGTTGCTGGATGAATCTATTGTGAATCAAAGGGATACGATTCTGAAAGACACAAATTCTGCTGGACTGATGACCCGTCCAGTTTGGAAGTTGTTGCATAAATTGGCTCCTTACAGTGAATGTCCCTGTGCGGAACTTCCAGTAGCTGAATCTCTGGAACGTCGTATCATTAATTTGCCAAGTAGTGCTGGGTTGGTGTAGATTGGATGGCATCTCAATGATCTTATAGGATTTAATCGAAAGAATTATTAATTTTCTCAAAGATTTGGAAAAATAATGACATGTAAGGTTATTCCTCAGGACCTGGAGGGTAGTCTTCCATCATTTGCTGAATCG
>CAZOTX010000147.1:0-4668 GCA_964582835.1 uncultured Pseudomonadota bacterium
TCTTTTCCAATCTTAGTGATGAATATAGTGTCAGATCCTGCTCTACAAGTTGCTACAGCTTGATTTGATCCTTTACCACCAGGACCGAGTTTGAATGAATTTCCGATCAACGTTTCTCCTTTGAGTGGCATTCTATTAGTACGAAATGTAAGGTCAGCTACAAAAATTCCCAGAATAGAAATTGGTTTACTCATTTTGTTCCCTCCGGTTAAAAAATTTCAAATTTTGCGAGTTTCAAATCTAAGTATGACACGATAAACTCAGCAGTTAAAAATTGAAAGACAGAAAAATCAATCTTTCTCAAAGACGGTTATTATCAGTTTAAAGTGAAAAATTATGGTAATCTAAATTGTTATAATAAATTTTTTATAATACATATTTTTTCTAATATATTTTTTTAGACTGCGGGGTTATCAAGATTTTGGAATGTTTGTCATGGATAATGCATAGTTTTTAATATTTTTTCTTTTATTTTAGTGATTTGATTCAATAAAAATTATTTTAGTAAAGTACTTTTATAATTATTTTATTTATTTTCAACGGAAAATATTGGGGGAAATTTGTTAATTTTTCAATTAATTGTGAGTCAAAGATTCAACTCATGACAGTGAAGATTTAAAATTCGGAGACTATTATGCCACGTCAAACCAGGTTTGGTACTGATTATAGTGGAGTATATTTTGTGAAGCTAGCCAATCAGAATCAATCATTTTTTATCCGATACAAGCGAAATGGAAAAAGTGTTGAAGAAAAGGCCGGTCGCAGTAATCATGGATGGAATGCAGAAAAAGCCAATCAATTGAGAATAGAAAAAATGGCCTTAATTTGCGAATCAGGAATAGAATCACAGTCAAGTTCCGGCCCTGTGGAACAAAAAAAATTAACATTTTCTAAATTATTTACTGAGTATTTGCGTTTACGTCATAATCTGAAAGGCCGTGCAAATGACATTTATCGCTTCAAGAACTATCTTGAAAAAGAATTTGCAAATGTTACTCCTGCAGACGTCACTGAGGGAGATGTAGAACGATTTAAGCACAATCTCCAAAATAGGTATCTAAAACCTGCTACTATACGTCACGTTCTCGAATTGATCAGACGTCTTTCCAACTTTGGGGTCAAAAAGAAATTGTGTTCTGGACTATGTTTTAAGATTAGAATGCCAATAGTTGAAAATCATAAAACTGAGGAATTGACAAATGAACAATTGCTAAAATTGCTTCAAGTTTTGGAAGAAGAAGCGGATATTCAGGTCCGTAATTTGGTGCGTCTTGCACTCTATACCGGAATGAGGCGTGGAGAGTTATTTAACCTAAGCTGGAGCGATATTGATTTTTACAACAAAACTGTCACGATCAAATCTGACAAAAAAGGAGAGAACCCTAAAATCCCATTAAATGAGATGGCTGAAAAGGTATTGATTGAGCACATTCAGACAGAAAACGACAGTACTTTTGTCTTTCCCGGACGTGGTGGGAAAAAACGCACTGAATGCAAACGCCCATTGTTGAGGATCAAAAAAAAAGCTGGTCTACCTGATGATTTTAGGATTTTACAGGGACTGAGACATGTTTATGCTTCCATGCTAGCCTCTAGCGGAAAAGTGAATCTTGAAACTTTGCAGATTCTTTTAACTCATAAATCTCAATTAATGACAAAACGCTATGCCCCTCTGCTGAAAAAATCATTCACAAATTCGGAAAATATGATTGCTGTTGAGGAGAAAAATTTCGTAAATACAACTGAAGAGGAATTATTTAGTGATACAGTAAATGTTGAATCTTATAAAAAAGAATTTTTAGAAATTGATATTCATGAAGAAAAAGCGGAGCAAACTGATATACATGAAGAAAAAATGATAACTAAGGTTGAACAATTACCACAGCAAGAGTCCGATTTTCACGGGAAAGTGTTCCCAAGATCTTTTGGAGCAAATAAACAAGAGAAAATTTATCCAGAACATATTGTTGAAGGAGATGACCTTGATGCAGAAGAAGGGGCTTTTTTTGCTGAAAATGCTACTAAAGAGAGTGCTGAAAAGGCAGAATATGAAACTAGTTTTCAAAGTTTGAATGAATCAACTGAAAATGCTGAAAAAGTTCAGGAAAAAGAATCACAGGAAGATGAAAGCAGTCATTCGGTATCTGTTTATGAAAAATCATTGCAATCAGATAACGTGTTTGCTGAATTTTTTAAACAGACAAAAGCACTAAAAAATAAAAAGGAAAATGTACTTTTAAATTTTTCCAATCCTTCAGGGAAAACAGGTTTTACTAACAATTTGGATTCAAAACCAACTGTTGAAGATATGAGTGAGGAAGATTCGATTAAAGATTTTTCAGACAATAGGGATATAGAGTTGGAAGAGTTAGAAAAGCAAGATGATAAGAATGAAAAAATTTCAAATGAACCAAATCATAATGAAATAAATGTTTCATCTGCTCTTGAAGATGTTTCAATTTTAAATGAAAAGGAAGTGGAAGAGGAAGTTGTTGAAAATAGAGCATGTGAGCACATAAAAAATGTTTCAGAAGATACCATTCAAAATGAAGTTAAGTCAACTGATGCAGTTAATGAACAGAATAAAATTTTCAACACCCAATCGACACCTAAATCTAAAAAGGTTAAACAAGAAGTTGTTGTTATTCAGAGTTTCAAAAAGGACTTCCCTTTGAATTTCTCGGCTGATGATGGTGCAAATGCTTCTGATAAAAAAACTGATGTTAACGTTGAAGACAAAACTCGACCGAAAGTACGACCATCAATTAAAGAATTGAAAACCGATTTGATATCATTGTCCAAATTGATTAAGGCTGCTCCGAGGCGGGTAAAGAAGAATAGCGATCAAAAAAAAGTCGGGTTTGAAAGTCAAATTTCTGAGATTAATTGAATATGTTGAAGAATGAAAAGATACATCAAATTTGTTTTTTACAACATTCAATGAACCGTGATTTCAGGTTTGCTGTAAGTTTACCAAGTTTAATAGAATTTAGAGTGATTCAACGAATTATTTTTGGTGTTTTCTGAGTAAAAAATGGTTAAAGCAATGGACGATAGTGGCTGACAGCATTTACAGTTCCAAGGAGTAAAAGGAGATTTATAGCTACTGAAATCCAAGCGGCTGAAGAATAGTCACCATTTAAGCTTTCCGACAGCCCAAATACTGCCGGTCCAATTGCGCTGGCGAAAACTTGGGCCGCCATAAATACTCCACTGATAGCCCCAAGGTGTTTGCGCCCATAGAATCGTGGCCATGCAATGATGGTCAGGCATCCCCAAATCCCTCCTTGTACTCCAAATCCAATAATTAACATTAGTTTAAACCAGAATGATTCTAAATTTAGTATTCCAAGACTGCCTAAAGCTAGACCAGCAAGCAGTATCATCAGTAGATACTTTAGAGGCATTCTGTCACTGAACCAACCTGCAAAAAAGTGGCTTATTACACTTAT
Source organism: uncultured Pseudomonadota bacterium (assembly GCA_964582835.1). Lineage (GTDB taxonomy): Bacteria > SAR324 > SAR324 > SAR324 > NAC60-12 > Arctic96AD-7. The sequence goes on from CAZOTX010000147.1 coordinate 3,453, forward strand.
TACAGAAATAGGAAGAAATAATCCATAAGTTTCTATTCTGGACAGTCCAGAAAGTTCTCCTATTGAACTAATATGAAAAGTGAGACCGGTGACTATCACAGATGCAGAGCATAAACCAAGGCAGAAAATCCAAAAATTGTATGTTTTTAATGCCTCTTTAAGTGATATTTCTGGTTCAGAAAACGAGTTTGTTGTTTGCAAAGATATTGTTTTTTCTCCATCCATAAGTAGTCCACAATCTTCCGGTTTGTCACGAAAAAACAACCAACCTAGAAAGGCCATGCCGAATCCGAAAATAATGGCCATAAGGATCATACTGCCAGAATAACCATAATCTTTAATAAAATTATTCATAATAAGTGGAGCACCAGAAAAGCTGAAGGCTACGAAGATGCCACTGATACCACTGACTGTTCCTCGTCTGCGTTCAAACCATTTAGCTAAAGTGTTTCTGCTTACCATCGCCATGATTCCCTGTCCAAATTGTCTCAGCAAAAGAAAAATCAAAGTTATTACTAGAAGTTCGGTTGTTAATATAGAAATGTTAGGAAAAAATGAACGTATGAGTTGAATTATGGTTAATGACTCAGCAAACAAAAGAAGCGATAGGCCCATTCCAATTCCAGCAAAAACAATCATGATTCTTCCTCCTACAAGGTCATAATAGCGTCCTGCAAGGGGAAGAAGTAGACTGCTTAGTATAGTGCCAGTCATATAGGCCATACTGATTTGCATCCGACTGAGATGACTATTTTGTATGAGAAAATCTGTATAAACTCCAACTCCTATTGTCTGTCCAGGTATGCTTGCAATCATACCCATAGTTGCGAAGATCACTATGCACCACCCATAAAAAAAAGGAAACCGTGAAGGACTAAAAGGAAAGTTTGCCTGGAAGATATATGAAATTTTCATTTGAATGTATAAAGAATTTTTTAGTAAATAACAGGAAATTATTTACAGCATTTAAAATGTTAAAATTTTCTAAAAAGTCAGAGGGGATGAAATAGTTTTCAAGATATATAGCAAGTTGTTTTGTACTTTGAATTTCTGGAAAATGAAGAAAATTAAATTCTAGAAGAATAATCAGAACCCTGATCTGTTGGGTTCTACAAGGATCTAATTTCTCCCCCAATTTTTGGGTGACAAAAAATTTTTAAAACTGGTAGCAGGAGGCAGATTTGAACTGCCGACCTCTGGGTTATGAATCCAGCGC